>NZ_JACJDT010000021.1:19694-73431 GCF_014163675.1 Pseudoalteromonas sp. SR44-5 | reverse complement strand
TCGGCTGTTAGAACTCAATCTGTACGAGTGCCCACACAGATGATTGCTTTATATTGTTAAAGAACGTTGCGGTTAAAGTTAAACTTTATCTCACTAGGGCTGCGCATATTACGCTTTCCTATTTTTTTGTCAACACTTAATTTTTAGTTTCTTTTAAAAGATTTCAAAGCTAAGTTTTACTCGACTTACTTACCGTTTGTTCAGCGCTTTTCATTGCTGCCTGCCGGGTCAGTGGATGCGCATTATAGGGATATTCTTGAGGCCGTCAACGCTTTATTTCAGTTTTATTAAATTAATTAACTATTTGCTCAAAAGGCATACAAACAAGGCGTTGCAGCGTTATTTTCGCTTAAATTTTCAGCTATGAGAGCAACCAAGCTGCGCATACAGACCTGATCCATCTCATAGCTAAATAGCAATTATTAAACTGTTGCACTGTTATCTTTTTTAATTGGATTAAATGCGGCTATCGGATTGATTAATTTTCCTTCAAATTTAAGATTTTTTGCCGGATCTGCCAAATCTATCATTTGCTGATTATTACTTAACTGTAATCGGTTTAAACACGACAAGGTAAAATCAGCACTAAATAGATCATACTTGATAAACTTATCTTTTAGTTCTGGGTGTGATTGTTGATAGCTAATTACACACTCTGCAACTTGTTGCCAAAAGTCTCGTTCTGAATAGTCGTTTTGCTGATCAAGGATATCAGCCACGAACCTAAAGAAACAATCAAACACATCTGTAAAAATTGACAACACTTTTAATTCATCGGGCACATCCACAGTTAAGCGTTGAATATTATCCGCCAGTACTAAATCTTTATTAAGAATAGCTATCTCCTCGGCAATATCTTTCATTATTGCTTTGGCTGGAATGTTGTTCTCAAGTAACAGGATCAAGTTTTCACCATGAGGCATAAAGACTAAGTCATGGGAGTAGAAACAATGAAGGAGTGGATCTAAGTATGCTTTTAGATATTTAGCAATCCATATATGAGTACCTATCTTGGCTGATTTTATCAAAGCAGGTAATAACGCTTGTCCTTGATTATCTATATGCAGCAGCGACGCCATGGTCATTAAGCGCTGATTACTCTTTATCTTTGGCATTGGGCTTTCACGCCAAAGTGCAGAAAGCATTTTTCGATATGGACTGTATTGATCGGTTGCGGCTTCTAGAGCGTGATTATAATAACCAATTGCTGCAACCTCACGCAGAATTGTAAAACCGGATCCAGCTAAGTACGGATCCTGTGATACTACTTGTGCTACCCAATCGTTAATTGCGGGAGTTGCACTCATATAATAAGGCGATAAACCACGCATGAATCCCATATTCAAAATTGACAGTGCGGTCTTTACATAGCGTTTATGCGGATGTGTTTTATTGAAAAAAGTACGAATAGACTGCTGCGGCTGATATTCATCTTCACTGTATCCTAAGCAAACCAAATGCTGATCAGCAATATCGTTAGAGAATAACGACGCGAGTTTATTAAACCACTGCCAAGGATGAACGGGGAAAAAAAAGTAATCGTCACTATTTACTCCACGCGCTAATAGCTTTTGCTTAAATGACTCTATGGTGTGCGTCGATAGCTCTTGCGTTATGAGTGTTTGATAATCTAAATCATCGGTGGTCGAAAACACCACTCTATCTTTATGCGCACCTAGCCAAACCAACTGTAAGTGCGCGCCAGTCTCTGGTGCGTATTGGCGATAATCATTGGTATCAAACCCTATTCGACCATTGTTTGCTATAAAGCAAGGATGACCTTCCGTCATCGCACTCTCTACCTGTTGAAAATCCGCAGTGGTGAGTTGCTCGGCAGTCAATGCTGGCAGCTGATGCTTATAAGCACTGCCATATAAAGTACTGGCTATTTCTTCTAAATAAGTAGGCAGCATAGCTTGGCTGATACCTAAACTATGTTGTAACTCACAAATAAAGGCGATTGAATCGAGCTCGGCTACTTGGTTATCTATTTGTTTTTCAATTGAGTCTGCTGCTATATGCCAGTGATTCAAATACCCCAGCTTGGCTTTAAAGCGATAAACAATGCTTTCTTTGTCTGTACTGAGCTCAAAATATTGCCAATCTGCATCTTCATTGGTCAATTGCGGTTTTATCAGCCGCTCATGAGCAAACTCACTCAAAGCTTTGCGAACATGTAACCTATTTACATGCCGCCATAGCTGTGGCGTTAAATGACTGACGGCTTGCTCTGGGCTCAGGGGAATGTGCTTCATAGTATTATCCTTATTTAATGCGTGATAAAAGTTATCACGCGTGCAAAATGCGAGATGTGCGGTTTTATGAGTTAACCTAACCGCAGATTGATAACGAAAGCCGGCTTTAGTATTCAAACAATGAATTTTGTTATTGCGAATATCGGGTTCAACAATAACGCGCTGATTTTTGTCATTAGCAAAAATGAAATTCATCACCAGTTGAAACACCGACCAAGTAAAGCCATGCACCTTGTTATTGCTTTGGGCAATCAGAATGTGCATGCCAATATCACCTGCTTTGACGGGGTAATGATTACCTATTTCATCTAATAGAGGGTCATATAACTCAACTAAAAAACACGCGCTATTGTTTGCGTAGCCGATATAAATATCACTATGTGCTAACAGGCTTTGATATTCTTGCTGTAACTGCTCAATAGTAAATTCCTGCATGCCCCAAAACTGCGCATGAGGCTGAGTAACCCACTGGTGAATTAACGCGAGATCTTGTGCTAGGCTAAATGGCCTTAAGCTAAGCTCTGCGATATTAGTAAACTGCTGACAAAAAACAGCTGTTGTAATGGACATTATTGAGCCCTCGTGGTCGATGCCAGATTGGCGCAAGGAGTATGGCGTCGACTTTGCTTGCTCAGTAGCCATAAACAACAAGCAGATATAGCGAGCCCACCAGCGGCGACCCAAAAAGGTATTACTAAACCAGAGCTTTTAACCAGCAAACCCGCGCAGTAAGAAGCTAAAAGTACACCTAAGCTTTGGCAAAAACTGACTTTACTAAAATCTTCAGCGTACTTGTCTGGCGTACTCACTTGGTAAAGCAGCAGATCAAGACGCACAATAATAATGAATAGCGATAGACCGAACAGGCAGCGTCCTGCGATCACTACTAAGTAAAGAGGGCTGGCTTGTAATGCAACGCCTGTAATGATCAACATAAAGACAACTAATAAGTTGATGGGGTTGCGATTTGTGTGCTGCCGCCAATGATTAAAGCACAGCGCAAGCAATGCCATAAAAGCAGGGATAGAAAACACAACACTCGCTAGGACGATACTGGAGGTGTCGCTAATACTTTGCCAATATGCCGCAAAAAAAGGCCGGATCAAAAAAGCACTAAAGTAAAAGCACAACATAACAATGCCAAGTTGATATACAGGCCAACGACTTGATGAAGTGATTGATGTTTTTGCTACTGGAGGCGACTGATTTTTACTAGGCGCTAATCTTATGAGATAGGCGCACACAAAAACCTGAGTAAAATCGCTTAGAGCCATTATTAAAAATGCGGCTTTGCCAGGAAGAGCCGATAACACAAAGCCACCAGCAAGTGCGCCAAGTATGGCGCCAAAGTGCACCACAACACTAAGCATTGCAATCGTCGCAACGTGATTTGTTTTCGCTTCCAAGCTCATTAAGTATGGATAAACCAGTAAATAGCTGGCTTTAAAAGCAAACATAGCCATGGAGGAAAACCAAAACCAATTTAAGTCGCTAGCAAAAAAGCTACTGACACTAAATACACCCGCAGCAATTTGGCTATAAACCAATAAAGGTAGCACATTAATGTATTTACTAATGAAGGCCCAAATAGGAAAACATACCATGACAACAAAGCAGCTGGCAGCAATGTAAGTGCCAACATAGGCAGGGTCACTTATATTAAATACCGCACTAAAGAAAGTAGGATAAAACGGCAATAACATTGAATCACTGAGCACTGCAAATACCGTTACCGCGATCAACAAAACTTTAAACTGCTTACTCATGCGCGAAACTGCTCTACTTCGTCGCTTAACTCATAATTGGGCGCAGCAAACTCCTGAAAAGCTATTTTACGTTCTATTGGATAATATTCATGTCCGGTGATCGCACGAATAATACAAGAGTTGCGATAACATGCCATGCCTAAATCAGGAGTCACAAAACCATGGGTGTGTTGCTCTGTATTTTGTACAAAAATACGTTGATGCTGCTTGTCTATTGAGTAATTACGAGCAACTTGATAAAGCCCCGCGTCGTCACTATCAATGCAATGACTGATCCCTGCTAAAAAGCTCGGTTGGTAAGACTGATAACCCGTTGCAAAAATAACGCTTTGGGTGTTTAGTGAATAACCTTGCTGCTGTTCAGTTTGCTCTAAGCTAAGTTCAAAACCCTGCTGGTGGCTCAGGTAGGTCATATCAATCAATGCCGAGTTTGTGTGCAAGCTTACTGGCAATTTAGCTGTTAGCCGTTTGCTATACAGCAAATCAAAAATATTGTTGATCAATTCGCTATTAATACCTTTATAGAGATTATGCTGACGACGATTTAACTGCTGGCGTTTTTGTTCTGGTAATTGATAAAAATAATCAACGTATTCTGGTGAGGTCATTTCTAACGTTAATTTAGTGTATTCGAGCGGGTAAAACCGTGAAGAACGAGTAAGCCAATTTAGTTGATAATTATGCTGATCAATCTCTTGTAATAAATCATAAAAAATCTCAGCGGCACTTTGCCCGCTACCAATAATGCTGATCGACTGTTTTTGCTGTAATTGGCTTTTATTGGCTAAGTAGTTGCTAGAATGAATAACCCCCTCTTGCAACTTAAATGCTTGAGCACATTGAGGATGACGTGGCACCGGCCCGGTGCCTAACACTAAATGTTTAGCTAGATACACTTGTTCTGCTGTTTGTACTATATAAATATCTTCGTCTTGGCTGTACTCAACATGCTGAACCTCTGAATTAAAACGTATATTAGGCAGCTGCTTTGTTGCCCACTGGCAATACTGATTATATTCTTGGCGAAGTAA
Source organism: Pseudoalteromonas sp. SR44-5 (assembly GCF_014163675.1). Lineage (NCBI taxonomy): Bacteria > Pseudomonadati > Pseudomonadota > Gammaproteobacteria > Alteromonadales > Pseudoalteromonadaceae > Pseudoalteromonas > Pseudoalteromonas sp. SR44-5. The sequence continues at coordinate 68,379 of NZ_JACJDT010000021.1, read as the reverse complement.
GAAAAAGTTTTCCCTAATATAAAAAGAATACAGTCGACCTTGCTGCTTTATATAGTTTAAAAAGCTATAAGGGCTAGTTGGGTCAGCAAGCGTTACCAAGTCAGACATAAAGGGGGTTTGTAAACTTACCTCAGGAAGCATCATGCCTGGATGCCAATTAAACTCAGCTTTTTTATCTAAAAAGAGACTGCTGACTCCTTCAAGTGGCGCAGTTAAACATGCCAGACTTAAATTAAATGGCCCTAAACCAATACCAATAACATCATAAATGGACTTATCCATAGCTAACTTCCTCCAGTGCAAGACTTAAAGGAGCATGTTCGTTCGCTAAATCACTTGCTAAGTATTGATAACCATATTGCTTTATAAGCCTTACAACTTGCTGGATATCATTGATAGTGGTGGCACAGTTCAGTAAGGTGAACTTTAAATATTGTTTATCTGCTACCTTAGTTGCCGCGATCAACGCCTCACCTTGGCGAGATAACTGTTTACGAATATATTTATTTACGGCGTCCAATTCACTATCTGTAGCACCGCTATCGCCAACAAAACGAAATACCAGTGTACTTAACTGCGGCTGATGAATAATTTCAATATCTGCTTCAGAGGCTAATAACAAATAACCTTGTCGTGCTAAATGCATCACTTGTTCAAATGCTACACCTAAGTTTTGAGCTCCTACCGTACGCAGTGAAAACCACAACTTTAACGCATCAAAACGTCGTGTGGTTTGAATGCTCTTATTGCATAGATCTGGCGTTCCCGCTTGTTGCTGACTTAATGGGTTTAAATATTCGGCATGATAAGTAACAACTGATAGATGTTGCTTATCTTTTACAAAAAAAGCACTGCAGCTAACAGGCTGAAAAAATGACTTATGGTAATCAATAGTGACCGAATCTGCGCATTCAATACCCGCTAACTTGTGTTTATTATTGGGCGTGATTAATAAGCCCCCGCCATAAGCAGCATCAACATGAAGCCACGCACCACAGCGCTTAGCTATTTCAGCTATCTGCGTTAATGGATCGATACTACCAAAATCAGTTGTTCCAGCTGTTGCAACGATGGCCATAACGATATCGCCTTGTTGCTGACAGTGTTCGATCGCCTGATTTAAAGCGGTCATATCCATTCTAAAATATTCATCACACGGAACGCTTACAACAGCATCGTAACCAAGTCCTAAAATTGCGGCGGCTTTTTGAATACTAAAATGGCTAACTTTTGAGGTGAAAATTTTTAGTCGCCTAAAGTCGTGTGGTAAACCTTGCTGTTTATTAGTATGCCCTGCATATAAATGGCACTGAAAATCACGAGCTAACAACATCGCCATCAAATTAGATTGCGTACCACCACTGGTAAATACGCCATCAGCCTGCTCACCAAGCGCCAGTTTTGAGAGTGTCCAATCTACGATACTTTGTTCAATAAAAGTGGCACCACCACTTTGATCCCAGGTCTCTACAGCAGTATTAATCGAAGTAGCGAGCAATTCAGCAAGGATACTTTGATAAACAATCGGACAATTTAAATGCGCGAGATAGCGTGGATTATTAAAATAAACAGCATCTTTAAGATAAAGCTGAGCAACTTCTTCTAGTGCGTCCGGTATATCAAATAGCGGTTGATTAAGGTCAATACCAATAAATTTTTTAGCTAGCTCCTGCGGTAATATACCGCTAAATGGTTTTTGTTGTGTTGCGATTGTTTGCTCCAACAATTGCATAACCTGCTCAAGACCTATTTTAAAATTATCTATATTTTCCTTATTAAACATTGAATTAAGCATTGAACTTGCTTCATTAGTTGAAGCTTGCTGCTGTGAATCCGCCAGTAACACATTTAACTGAACCATGAGCACGATCACCTTTAATTGAAAACAATTGATAAATCTAAATGAGAATGTATACTAATCGCGTTTCCAATAAAGTGTCAATGGTTTAATTCTAGTAAAATTTAAGGAGTGATTGTGTTAAAAAAATCAATGTTTGGACTATCTGCAATATCATTATGTTTAATGAGTAACTATGGGTTTGCTGCAGAAAAGCCAGCCGCAGACGACATAGAAAGTATTGAAGTATATGGAAAAAGTTATCGTTCAACAGGGACCAAATCGAGTTTGACACCGATTGAATCGCCTATGAGTTTTGAGGTTTACGACAATAAATTACTAGAGTTACGCCAAGTAGATACCGTTAATGAAGCATTGCGCTATGTTTCTGGGATCACACCTGAAAATCGCAGTACAGTAACGATTTTTGACCAATATACGATTCGTGGTTTTGAAAGTTACCGTAATTTTTACGATGGTTTACCGCTGCAATACAACCTAGCTTATAACTTAGCTCCACAAGTAGATGCGTATGCAACACAAAGTGTCGAAATTTTAAAAGGCCCAGCATCGGTTTTATACGGATCGGCACCTCCAGGTGGCATGGTTAACCAAACAGCAAAAACGCCACAAGCATCCTCTGAGCACAATATTAGAGCCCGAATTGGTAGCAATAGCTTGGCTGAATTAGCTTTAGATAGCACAGGCGCTATTACCGACGGCGTTAATTATCGCTTTATTGCACTTGCCCGTAGCCGCGACGGCCAACAGCAAACAACCGAAGAAGAAAGAATCACCATTGCGCCCTCAGTAACTTTTGAGATAAGTGAGCAAACAAGCTTAAACCTTAACTTATATTATCAAGACGATCCTAAAATGGTGCCATCAACGCCATTACCCGCGAAAGGCACACTTTACGAAGCCAGTTACGGTAAGTTAGATGCTGATGCGTATGCTGGCGATGAAAACTGGGCTGAGTTTGCTCGTGAAGTCACTATGATCGGGTATAAATTAAATCATGAATTTTCAGATTCAATTTCGTTTTTACAAAACTTTCGTTATACCAATGCCGATGCCACGCAACAAAATAGCTATGACTTCGGCTTAGCGGATGCAGATAAAATTTTAACTCGTACTGCCTATAAAACCATTGAAGACGCTGAAGGCTTCGTGATTGATAACCAACTCGCTGTGCAATTTGGTTTAGCGAATACTAATCATCAGCTATTATTTGGCTTTGAATATCAAACCCTTGATTCTACATTTGACTATGCCGACACTTTTGGTGCAAATACGCCAACACTTGATTTATCAAATCCAGATCACAGCCAGTTTAATGCAGCTACTACAGCCGCTTTAGATAACTATCGTCAATTTAGCCGTTTAGAGCAATCTCAACGCGGTTTTTATCTTCAAGATGAGATAAAGCTCGATGCGCTGACAGTGATTGCTGGCCTTCGCTATGATAATTACTACAGTGTTACAGATGATACGAAAAGCGGTATATCTAGTAGTCAAGAAATCGATCAAAGCGATACCACTTTTCGTATGGCAGCAATTTATACCTTTGATAATAACATTGCTCCTTATGCCAGTTACTCAGAATCATTCGAGCCCACTTCGGGGGTAGATACCTTAACTGGCAAAGCATTTAAACCAACGACCGCAGAGCAAATTGAAGTCGGGATGAAATATCACAACAATGATGCAACAACTAAAGTAACCGCGGCCTTTTTTGATTTGCGCAAACAAGATGTGGTGGTTAACACTCCAGACTTTATGAAATACACACAAAATGGTGAAGTACAATCGAAGGGTTTTGAGATCAGTGTTTATCAGCAACTCACTGACACTCTTGATGTTACTGTAAATCTAACAGATATGGATGTTGAGGTAATAGATAATCCACAAAACCCGGCATTGGAAGGTAAAACACCAATTTGGGTAGCAGAGCAACAAGCCTCAATGTGGTTAAATTACTTCTTTAACGATGCACTGGAATTTAATGGCGGTGTACGTTATGTCGGTGAAAGTCAGTTAGATGCCTTAAATTCCGATACAGTACCGGGTTATACCTTGCTTGATGCTGCCGCTAGCTATCGTTTTAACGACAGCTATAAAATCGGTTTAGCCGTGAGTAACTTAACAGACAAACGTTATGTGGGTGCTTGTTTTGATATAAATGGCTGTTGGATGGGCGCTGAGCGCAGTGTTGAGCTTAGTTTAAACGCCTCATTTTAAGTATCTAAACTCGTTATGAACGCTGAACAACTCGCCCTTAGTAAGCTGTTAAAGCTTGCTAAGGGCTACCACAGTGCTTTAAATGTACCAGAAAAATCAACAGATTGGCTCGATATACAATCGAGTTCATTGCTGGTTGCAAGGTTACACCAGTATTGGCAGCAGCAATACCCCGCTGCTGGGCGCAGTTATTGGGCAATCAAAAGCTGGGGAATGCTGTATTGGCAACCTGTCTATTTAGCGCTTATCAGCGTTCATGAACTTAATATGAGCTTTTCTTTGCAAAACTTTAAGCAACACTATCAGCAAGGTGTTATTGCAGGGCTGCAACTATCCACTATAAAAGCGCAGTACCATCAAAACCAGCAACAGGCAGTAACGGATATGGCTGCCCATTTGAAACGCTATGTTGTTAAGTTACTCACAGATTTAAACCTCGTTACAAGGCTTAATGAGCGTTTGGCGATGTCCTTATTAGCTGACACGCTATTAGCAATACTACTACTTCATGCAAAGCGAAAGCCGCAGTTTAATATTCAAGTAATGGCAGCGCACTGGTTGCATGCTCTCGATATCTCAGAGGCAGGGGAGTTTATTATGCTTACAGCTTGCTCAGACTCATTAGCATTAACGCGAAAAACATGTTGTTTGCATTACCAAATAGGTAATGTTGCAAAGTGCGCTAATTGCCCAAAACAACCTCAGCAAATTAAAGTTCAACGGATGCAACAGGAGTTAATAGCAGTATGTTACAGCTAAATAAAAAGCAAAAAAGCGAGTATAAACTCGCTTTTCTAGCTAAGGTAAACACTACTGCACTTACTTTTTAACTGGGCGTTTCCAACCGGTTAAGTTGCGCTGTTTTGAACGCGCGATTGCTAGCTGTTCATTTTCAACGGTGCTGGTGATCACAGAACCTGCACCAACTGTTGCTGTTGCGCCAATGTTTACCGGTGCAACAAGCGATGAGTTAGAGCCAATAAAGGCATTATCACCAATAATGGTTTTGGCTTTATTTACGCCATCGTAGTTACAGGTAATAGTACCGGCACCAATATTTACTTTTTCGCCAATTTCAGCATCGCCTAAGTAAGAAAGATGGTTTGCTTTAGAGCCTTTGCCTAAACGGGTTTTTTTCATCTCAACAAAGTTACCAATATGCGAGTCTTCTTCCATAATGGCACCTGGGCGCAGGCGAGCATAAGGACCTAAAGTACACTTGTCGGCTACGCTTGCATCATCAATTAAGGTATTAGCTTTAATAATTACGTTATCGCCAATCGTACAATTTTTAAGTACGCAGTTAGGGCCAATTTCAACGTTATTACCAAGAGTAACTTTACCTTCAAAAATAACGTTTACGTCAATTAATACATCTTCACCAGTTGTCACTTCGCCGCGTACATCAATGCGAGCAGGGTCGGCAAGCGTTGCACCATTAAGCATTAACTGTTCGGCTTGCCACGACTGATATGCGCGTTCAAGGCCTGCAAGTTGTACGCGGTTATTTGCACCTTCAACTTCCATTGGATGATCTGGTTGTGCTGAGCTTATCTCTACACCTTCACTGTGCGCCATTGCGACTATATCTGTGAGGTAGTATTCACCTTGCGCGTTTTCGTTAGATAAGTTGCCTAACCAGCTTTTGAGTAATTTACCATTTACAGCCATAATGCCAGTGTTTACTTCGTTAATAAGTAATTGCTCTGCGCTTGCATCTTTTTGCTCAACAATACCCACTAGCTTGCCATCAACACGTAACATACGGCCATAACCATTAGGGTTAGCTAAATTAACAGTAAGCACGGCTAAGCCGTTTTTAGGTGTGGCAGCGAGTAAACGCTCAAGGGTTGATTGCTTTGTCAGTGGTACGTCACCGTATAAAACCAATACAGTGTCTTCATCATTAATATGTGGGTTTGCTTGTGCCACTGCATGGCCAGTACCAAGCTGCTCAGCTTGAAGTACCCAGTTTACATCGTTGTCAGCAAGTTGTTGTTGTAATAATTCGCCGCCATGACCAAAAACTAAGTTAGTAGATGTCGCACCGAGTGCTTTAGCATTATCGATAACGTGTTGCACCATAGGTTTACCGGCAACTTTATGCAGCACCTTAGGTAGAGCAGAGCGCATACGAGTACCTTTACCCGCAGCAAGAATTACAGTAGTAAGTGACATTAAAACAATTTCCTTCTTTCTTTGTTTTATTGAAATAAATAAGCGCGTGTAAATTCAAAAAGATTACGTAAGTCACATCATGTGCACTTACTCAATGGCAATCTAGCAGTAGCCACTGAATCTAAGCTGAAATCACAACTTGCTTTGTATTAGTTATATTGTAACGGGGATCGATGAAGGATATAAGTAAAAATAATGATAAAGAGCTGTAAAAGTAGAGTTTAGAAAAATGATAGCGTTCTAATAAAATAACAATGCAGTATATTTCAAGCACAAAAAAGCCCACATAAAGTGGGCTTTTTGAAAACCAGATAGGCTTACTTTTTACGTAATTGCTGAATAACGCGTAGCTGTGCAATTGCTTCTGCAAGTTGTACTGCTGCTTGTTGATAATCTAATTCAGCGGCTGAAGAATTCGCCATTTGCGCTTCAGCTTCACGTTTAGCTGCTTCTGTTGCTTGTTCGTCAAGGTCTTCACCACGAACCGCTACATCAGCCAAAATAGTCACTATGTTCGGTTGCACTTCTAGAGTACCACCAGCAACATACATTACTTCTTCGTGACCAAATTGCTTTACTAAACGTACCATACCAGGTTTAAGGGCAGTCAATAGTGGCGCATGTCCTGGGTTTACACCTAGTTCACCTTCACTACCGCTTACTTGAATCGATTCAACCAGACCAGAGAATAACTTCCGCTCTGCGCTTACTACGTCAAGATGTACAGTCATAGCTGCCATACTACCCTCCTAATTACATGTTTTTGGCTTTTTCTTGAGCTTCTTCGATAGAGCCAACCATGTAGAACGCTTGCTCTGGCATATCATCAAATTCACCGTTTAAGATGCCTTTGAAGCCAGCAATTGTGTCTTTAAGTGACACGTATTTACCCGGTGATCCTGTGAAAACCTCTGCCACGAAGAATGGCTGAGATAGGAAACGTTGGATTTTACGTGCACGAGATACAAGTTGCTTATCTTCGTCAGAAAGCTCGTCCATACCTAGGATTGCAATGATGTCTTTAAGTTCTTTATAACGCTGAAGAACTGTCTGAACGCCACGTGCTGTATCGTAGTGCTCTTGACCAATTACTAATGGATCAAGTTGACGTGAAGATGAATCAAGTGGGTCTACCGCTGGGTAGATACCAAGTGACGCGATATCACGCGAAAGTACTACTGTTGCATCTAAGTGAGCAAACGTTGTTGCTGGAGATGGATCCGTTAAATCATCCGCAGGTACGTATACCGCTTGGATTGAAGTGATTGAACCCGTCTTAGTAGATGCGATACGCTCTTGCAGTACACCCATTTCTTCAGCAAGTGTAGGCTGGTAACCTACCGCTGATGGCATACGACCAAGAAGTGCAGATACTTCAGTACCAGCAAGTGTGTAACGGTAGATGTTATCTACGAAGAAAAGTACGTCGCGACCTTCGTCACGGAACTTTTCAGCCATAGTAAGACCTGTTAACGCTACGCGTAAACGGTTACCTGGAGGCTCATTCATCTGACCGTATACAAGCGATACTTTATCAAGTACGTTTGAATCGTTCATTTCATGGTAGAAATCGTTACCCTCACGAGTACGCTCACCAACACCGGCGAATACTGAGTAGCCGCTGTGCTCGATTGCGATGTTACGAATAAGTTCCATCATGTTTACGGTTTTACCAACACCGGCACCACCGAATAAACCAACTTTACCACCTTTAGCGAATGGACATACAAGGTCGATTACCTTGATACCAGTTTCTAAAAGTTCTACTGAACTTGATTGCTCTTCGTATGAAGGCGCTGCACGGTGAATAGACATACGGTCTTCTTCGCCGATTGGACCAGCTTCATCGATTGGCTCACCAAGTACGTTCATGATACGACCAAGCGTTGCTTTACCAACTGGAACTTGAATCGCTTCACCTGTGTTTGATACTAATGCACCACGGCGTAAACCGTCAGTAGTACCTAGTGCGATAGTACGTACCACACCGCCACCTAGCTGTTGTTGAACTTCTAGAGTCAAACCAGCTAAATCGCCATCTGTTATTTTTAACGCGTCATATACGGCTGGCACGCTGTCTTGTGAAAATTCAATATCCACAACGGCGCCGATAATTTGGACGACCTTACCTAAACTCATGTCTATTCCTCTCGTTAATCTTTGCCCGAAGCATTAAACTGCTGCTGAACCAGAACAAATCTCACTAATTTCTTGTGTGATTGCCGCTTGGCGAGCCTTGTTATAAACAAGCTGTAACTCATCCATAAGGTCGCCTGCGTTATCAGTTGCAGCTTTCATTGCAACCATACGGGCGGCCTGTTCAGAGGCAGCATTTTCAACTACACCTTGGTATACTTGAGATTCCACAAAACGAACCATTAATGTATCCAAAATTGCTTTTGGATCTGGTTCGTAAATGTAATCCCAACGGTGTGCAAGTTCTTTGCTTTCGTCTTTTGGCAAAGGCAACAACTGATCGATTGTTGGCTCTTGCTTCATGGTATTTACAAACTTGTTGTAAACCACATACAAGCGGTCTAATTTGCCTTCATTGAATGCTTCTAGCATTACTTTTACCGGACCAATTACGTCGGTAATAGAAGGCGCATCGCCTAACCCTGATTTTTTGGCAAGTACTGTTCCACCAAAACGGTTAAAGAAAGTGCCGGCTTTTGAGCCCATAACTGCGAAATCTGCAGAAACACCTTTTTCTTTCCACGCTTTGATATCTAAAGATACTTTCTTAAACTCATTAGAGTTCAAGCCACCACATAAACCACGGTCGGTAGAAATGACGATATAACCAACGCGCTTGACCTCACGCTCTTCCATATATGGATGGCGATATTCAAGGTTAGCATTAGCAACATGACCGATCACTTTGCGTAAATTTTCAGCGTACGGACGGCTTGAAGCCACTCGTTCCTGTGCCTTTTTCATTTTAGACGCAGCAACCATTTCCATAGCGCTAGTGATCTTTTGAGTATTTTTAATACTACCGATCTTGCTTTTAATCTCTTTTCCGCTGGCCATGACTCTTTCTCCGAATCAAGGTGTGCTTTAGCGAACTAAAGCGCACCATTTATAACTAAATTACCAAGTTTGCGTAGATTTAAACTTCTCTAGAAGTTCTTTAAGCTGCGCTTCGATCTCGGCATTGTAGTTACCAGTTTCATTGATTTGAGCCATAAGCTCTGCGTATGTGCTGTTTGCATAAGAAAGTAACCCAGCTTCGAAATCCATGATTTTAACGATTTCGATATCTTGAAGGTAACCTTTCTCTGCTGCAAATAACGACAAAGACATTTCAGCAACAGACATTGGCGCGTACTGTTTCTGCTTCATTAGCTCTGTTACACGCTCACCATGCTCAAGTTGAGCACGAGTTGCATCATCAAGGTCAGACGCGAACTGCGAGAACGCAGCTAATTCACGATACTGAGCTAGGGCTAGACGAATACCGCCACCTAGTTTCTTAACGATTTTAGTTTGTGCAGCACCACCAACACGCGATACCGAGATACCAGCATTTACTGCCGGACGGATACCTGAGTTGAATAAGTCAGTTTCTAAGAAGATCTGACCATCGGTGATAGAGATAACGTTAGTCGGTACGAACGCAGAAACGTCGCCGCCTTGAGTTTCAATGATTGGCAATGCCGTCAATGAACCTGTTTTACCTTTCACTTCACCATTGGTGAACTTTTCAACGTACTCAGCGTTTACACGCGATGCACGCTCAAGAAGACGAGAGTGAAGATAGAATACGTCACCTGGGTATGCTTCACGACCTGGTGGACGCTTAAGTAGCAATGAGATTTGACGGTAAGCAACTGCTTGCTTAGATAAATCATCATATACGATTAATGCGTTTTCACCACGGTCACGGAAGTATTCACCCATAGTACAGCCCGCGAACGGTGCTAAGTACTGAAGTGCCGCAGACTCAGAAGCAGATGCAACAACTACGATAGTATTTGCAAGTGCACCGTGCTCTTCTAATTTACGTACTACGTTAGCAATAGTAGATGCTTTTTGACCAATCGCTACGTACACACACTTAACGCCTGTGTCTTTTTGATTGATAATTGCATCGATTGCTAGTGCAGTTTTACCTGTTTGGCGGTCACCGATCACAAGTTCACGTTGACCACGACCCACTGGGATCATCGCATCGATAGATTTATAACCAGTTTGTACTGGCTCATCTACTGATTTACGTTCGATTACACCCGGTGCAATTTTTTCTACAGGTTCAAAACCGTCGTTATCTAAAGCGCCTTTACCGTCGATAGGTGCACCTAGTGTGTTTACAACACGACCAAGTAAACCAGCACCAACAGGAACTTCTAAGATACGACCAGTTGTGTATACTTTTACGCCTTCTGTAAGGTCAGCGTATGGACCCATTACTACTGCACCAATTGAGTCACGCTCAAGGTTTAGTGCGATAGCATAACGGTTGCCTGGAAGCTCAATCATTTCACCTTGCATACAGTCAGCAAGACCGTGGATGCGAATGATACCGTCAGTAACAGATACAATTGTACCTTCGTTACGAGCTTCACTTACAACTTCGAACTTCTCAATACGTTGTTTGATCAGATCAGAAATTTCAGTGGAATTAAGTTGCATGCTCTTCTTCCCAATTACGATTGTAGTGTAGTGGCTAAACGGTTTAATTTACCGCGAACAGTGCCGTCGATTACTGTGTCTCCAGCCTTAATCATAAGGCCACCAACAAGTGATTCGTCAACACTACAATTCAGCTTAACTTTGCGTGCGAAACGTTTTTCAAGTGCCGCTACCAGTGTTTCTTGCTGCGTTGCAGCAAGGGTTGTTGCAGAGGTGATGTCAACATCAATCTCTTTATCGTAATCTGCTTTAAAAGCAGAGAACAATTGTGCAACAGCTGGTAGGGCGGTCAAACGTCCATTTTCAGCCATAACCTTTACAAGGTTTTGACCGTATTCGTTGAGTTGCTCTGCACAAACAGAAATAACAATTTCTGATTGCTTATCAGCAGAGGCGCTTCCAGTTAGGAATTGAGCGACTTGTTCATTTTTCGCCACTTCTGAAGCAAAAAACAACATATCATTCCAACTCTCAACTACGCCTTTTTCAACGGCAAATTCAAAGGCCGCTTTAGCGTATGGGCGAGCGATTGTAGTCAATTCAGACATGCTCAGACCCTCCTATTAAAGCTCAGCTACAAGTTTTTCAACAATGTCGCTGTGCGCGGCTTCATTGATTTCGCGCTCTAGAATCTTCTGTGCGCCGATAACCGCTAAAGTAGCAACTTGCTTACGCAGTTCTTCTTTAACACGGTTACGCTCGGCTTCAATTTCAGAATGACCTTGAGCAATGATGTTTTCGCGCTCGTCGTGACCACGAGATGTCTCTTCGTCTACGATTTGCGTTGCACGCTTCTTAGCTTGCTCGATGATTTCAGCAGCTTGTGATTTAGCTTCTTTAAGTTCTGCAGTTGCTTTTTTACGAGCAAGTTCAAGATCTTTTTCAGCTTTATCAGAGGCCGCTAAACCATCTTCAATTTTTTTCTGGCGAGCTTCAATAGCACCGTTAAGTGGTGGCCACACAAACTTCATGCAGAACCAAACAAAAACGATAAATGCTATTAATTCGCCGAGTAGAGTAAGGTTTAAACTCACAACCACTCCTCCTTAGTCAATAGTTGATCGCGGATAAAGTATTTTTTCAATATTAAAGTGCGAACAACATGTATAGACCAATACCTACACCGATCATCGCGATAGCATCGATAAGACCCGCTACGATGAACATTTTAACTTGTAGTTGTGGTGCAAGCTCAGGTTGACGAGCAGCAGACTCAAGGAATTTACCACCTAAGTTACCAAAACCGATAGCAGTACCTAAAGCACCAAAACCGATAAGTAACGCTACAGCGATATATTTAAGACCTAGTACGATTTCCATTGTTTTCTCCGATTAATTTTCAAAGTTTAAAGTTTAAGTAAAAAAATCTTTATTGAACTGACGTCTGATTAATGATCAGTTGACGCCATGCTCAGGTATACAATTGTTAGCATCATGAAGATGAATGCTTGCAATACGATTACGAGAATGTGGAACACAGCCCATACGAAGTGCAGTGGTAATTGGAATAAGCCAATCGCTGCAATCAGAATGAAGATCAATTCACCTGCGTATAAGTTACCAAATAAACGTAGTGCCAATGAGATTGGCTTAGCAAACAAGGTTACTAGCTCTAGTAACAAGTTTACTGGAATAAATAGTGCTTGAACCACTGGGTTCTTAACGTTAAACGGTTGTAATGTAAGTTCTTTAACAAAACCCATAACGCCTTTAACGCGAATCGAATAAAAGATGATAAGTGCGAATACACCTAAACCCATTGCTAACGTTAAGTTAAGATCGGTTGTAGGTACCACTTTCATATAAGTATGCGATTGACCGCTTGAAATAACATCCCAAGACTCACCACTAATCAATGCCGCAGCAGTTGGTAGGAAGTCAACAGGTATTAAATCCATTAAGTTCATCAAGAATACCCAGACAAAAATTGTCAGAGCAAGAGGGGCAATTAGTTTACTTTTACCGTGAAAGGTATCTTTCACGTTAGAGTCAACGAATTCTACGACCATCTCGATAAAGCACTGAAATTTACCAGGAACACCAAGCGTTGCTTTATTCGCAGCGCGCTTGAAGATCCATAGAAAGATCAATCCTAAACCGATAGACCATGCTAGGGTATCGACATTAAGTACCATCCACCAATTGTTAGGGTCGTCGGATAGACGCACCTGACCGTTGGTTAGGTGGTGCTTGATGTAACCCGTTAGAGTTAGCTCTTCACCTGCAGCCATGTTATATCCCAAAAGTTAATGATTAAAAAAAACTGGCGCGAACAATCCAACGAACATCACTAATATAAAACTACAAAAAAATGGCAAAAAGATTACCGGATACAGTTTAAATATCAGCGCAAACAAAAAGATTGTTAGCAAAAATTTTAATCCGTTGCCGCGTTTAAACGAGGCAAACACTTGTTTTGCTTTACTAGCACCCATATAACGGAATGCATAGATAACAAATACAAAATTAGGGAGCACCGCTACAGTGCCTCCAGCGATAGCTGAAAGGCCGGCATCTACTCCCCAACCAACAAAAATGATTACAGCAGCAATTAATGCTACAACACCCTGAAGACATATTAATTTTAATGCGGCAAGCCGATATGGCCTCGCTAACTTATTTGTCACGTTTAGTTAACCTTAGTGGCAATCTAATTGTCAGGGCATGAAAACTGGCGAAATTATACTGATTCCTACCAGTTTTGCAACTTGAGTCGGTGTATTGTGGTGCAAATTTGCGACGAATGTCTCTTTTTGGACATGATATTTATTAATGCTCGGAATTCTCTGCATTTATACGGCTTAAAATTCCATCTAACTCTTCTAAGTTAGTATACGAAATAACTAAGTTTCCTTTGCCTTTTTTGTTGTAGTTAATTTCAACTTTAGCACCCAAGTTTTCGGCTAATTGTTGTTCTAACTGTTTGACATCTGGATCTTTTTCAAAAGTTTCTTTTTTAGGGGCAGGTTCAATAATTGAACGAACTAATTTTTCAGTTTCGCGTACGGTTAAAGCCTTTGCTACAGCCAGTCGAGCAGCATCAGATTGTGCTTCACCCTCAAGGGCTAATAAACAACGCGCATGCCCCATTTCAATATCGCCATGTTCCAACAATATTTTAACATCATCATTAAGATTATTTAGTCGTAATAAATTAGTTACCGTCGTGCGTGATTTGCCTACGGCATCTGCAACTTGTTGGTGAGTTAATTCAAACTCAGTTAACAAACGGTGCAATGCAACCGCTTCTTCCATGGCATTTAAATCTTCGCGTTGAATATTTTCAATCAATGCGATGGCCACCGCAGCTTCATCAGGCACATCTTTAATGATACATGGTACTACGTCTAGCTTAGCTATTTGTGCAGCACGCCAGCGACGTTCACCAGCAATAATCTCATAACTGTTTTCTGCTACTGGACGAACTACAATTGGCTGAATAATCCCTTGCGATCGAATTGAGCTTGCTAGCTCTTCAAGCGCTTCTTCGGACATGTCTTTACGTGGCTGATATTTACCTGAGTGTAAAAACTCAATCGGTAGCTTTTGCAATTCACTACTAGTTGGCTGAACAATTACATCCTGCTCACTCACGTTGGGTTGTTCAGTGCGGGCACTCGGTGCTGGTTTTGACGAGCTTAATAAAGCATCGAGTCCTCGGCCTAAACCGCGTTTTTTAGCAGACATGTTCTTTTTACCTCAAGTTAGGCGACGATTGGGGATATTTTTTCTTTTCTGCGTAACATTTCACCGGCAAGTGCTAAATACGCTTTAGCGCCACTTGATGCCCGGTCATAATACATTGCGGGTGCACCAAAACTCGGCGCTTCAGCTAAACGTACATTACGTGGGATCACGGTGCGGTATACTTTATCGCCAAAATGTTGTTTAAGCTGCTCAGATACATCATTGGCCAAACGATTACGCGGATCGTACATAGTACGTAAAATCCCTTCAATCTGTAGTTTTGGATTAACTAACTTGGCTAATTGCGTAATTGTGTCCATTAATGCGGTTAAGCCTTCAAGCGCATAATATTCACATTGCATAGGCACTAAAATTGAATCCGCGGCCGCCATTGCATTCACCGTAAGCATGTTCAGCGATGGTGGGCAGTCGATAAAAATAAATTCATATTGATCAGATATTTTTTCAAGGGCATTGCGTAGTCGTACTTCTCGAGCATAAAGCTCCATCAGTTTAACTTCGGCGGCGGTAACATCACCATTGGCAGCAATTAAATGATATTCACCAGAGGTTTCTTTAGTAACAACTTCTTCAATTGGTTTATCTTCGATTAATAAATCATAAATTGTTGCCACATCGCCGTATTTGTCTACGCCGCTACCCATGGTTGCATTGCCTTGCGGATCGAGATCAATAAGCAACACTTTACGTTTAGTTGCAGCCATTGATGCCGCGAGATTAACTGCTGTGGTGGTTTTACCCACACCACCTTTTTGGTTTGCTATTGCGATGACTTTTGCCACAGTATCTCTGATCCCTAGTCTTTAGAAAGAATAATTAAATGTCTTTGCGCATCTAATTTTGGTACTTCCAAGGTGATTTTTTGCTCGAACTTAACACCTGCAGGTAAAGATTCTAGCTCTTCACTTGGAAATACGCCTTTTAAGGCAATAAACTTACCTGAATGATCAATCAAGTGCGAACACCAGTCAACCATATCTTGTAAAGATGCAAAAGCACGACTCAATACACCATCTAATTTAACACTTGGTTGATAATCTTCAACTCTAGACTGCACTGGGGTTACATTTTTCAGACCTAGCTCATGTTTTACCTGCATTAAAAAACGCACGCGTTTACCTAAACTATCTAATAAAATAAATTGTGTATCAGGTAATGCAATAGCTAATACGATACCCGGAAGGCCAGGACCCGTACCAACATCAATATAATGATGACCGGGTAGGTGAGGTGCAACAACTAAGCTATCCATAATATGCTTAATCATCATATCCTCAGGTAAACGCACTGAGGTTAAATTATAAGCTTTGTTCCATTTGTTGAGTAACTCAACATATTGAACCAATTGTTGCTGTTGTTTTTCAGTTAGCGCAATATCAGTTTGCGCTAACAAAGTAGTTAATTGTTGCTGTAACACAGTATTCCTTAATGACTACGCAATTTTACGTAGTAAGCCTTGCTTCTTCAGATAAACTAATAATAGCGAAATAGCAGCAGGCGTGATACCTGAAATACGTGATGCTTGACCGATTGTATCAGGACGCGCCTCAGTTAATTTAGCAACCACTTCATTTGATAGACCCGATACGATCGAGTAATCATAATCTTTAGGCAAAATAGTTAACTCATGACGAAGTTGCTTATTGATCTCTTCTTGCTGACGAGCAATATAACCTGCGTACTTAGTGTGGATCTCAACTTGCTCTAACGCTGTTGCATGATCAAACTCAGATCCTAATCCTTCGATCGCCATTAGATCGTTATAACGGATCTCAGGGCGACGTAATAATTCTTCTAAACTTGCTTCTCGGGTTAATGGTGTTTTAAGTAAGCCATTAACTTGATCAATTACAGCGTGATCTTTATGGATCCAAGTTTCTTTGATCCGTTGAGATTCTTTTGCAATGATATCCATTTTTTCATTAAATGCTTGCCAGCGTTCATCGTTAACTAAACCAAGTTCACGACCTTTTGCTGTTAAACGAATATCAGCGTTGTCTTCACGTAGTAACAAACGGTATTCAGCACGACTAGTAAACATACGGTACGGTTCTTTGGTACCTAGTGTAGTTAAATCGTCGATTAATACACCGACATAAGCTTCATCACGGCGTGGTGTCCAAGGCTCTTTACCTTGCACTTGCAATGCTGCATTCATACCGGCAATTAAGCCTTGTGCACCGGCTTCTTCATAGCCTGTAGTGCCATTGATCTGTCCAGCAAAGAACAAACCATCAATAAATTTGGTCTCTAATGATTTCTTTAAATCGCGTGGATCAAAAAAGTCGTACTCGATAGCATAGCCTGGACGGCAAATATGTGCATTTTCAAAGCCAGTGATTGATTGCACAATCTCTAATTGCACATCAAATGGCAAACTAGTTGAAATACCATTTGGATAAAGCTCATAAGATGTTAGGCCTTCAGGCTCAACAAAAATTTGATGTTTGTCTTTATCTGCAAAACGAACAATTTTATCTTCAATAGAAGGACAGTAACGTGGACCAATCCCTTCAATAACACCTGAGTACATAGGTGAACGATGTAAATTATTGCGGATCACATCATGAGTTTTTTCATTGGTGTATGTGATGAAGCAAGAAATTTGTTGTGGATGATCTAACTGCTTACCCATAAATGAAAACACCGGTGTTATAGCATCACCAGGTTGTTGTTCCATTTTACTAAAATCAACTGTACGGGCATCAATACGTGGTGGCGTTCCAGTTTTTAAGCGATCAACACGAAATGGTAATTCACGTAAACGATTTGCTAATGCGATTGAAGGTGGATCACCAGCGCGACCACCTTTGAAGTTTTCTAAGCCAATGTGAATTTGGCCACCAAGGAAAGTGCCTACGGTTAATACCACAGAAGGTGCGCTAAAACGCAGTCCCATTTGAGTAACAACACCTGTTACTTTATTATTTTCAACAATCAGATCATCACATGATTGCTGAAAGATCTTCAGGTTATCTTGGTGTTGTAAAATATCTTGAATAGCAGCTTTATATAAAGCGCGATCTGCTTGTGCACGAGTAGCTCTTACTGCAGGTCCCTTTGAAGAATTTAAAGTACGGAATTGAATACCGCCTTTATCAATTGCTTGGGCCATTGCACCACCTAGTGCATCAATTTCTTTAACCAAATGACCTTTGCCAATACCACCAATTGCTGGATTACATGACATCTGACCAAGGGTATCCATATTGTGAGTCAGCAGTAGGGTATTCATACCCATACGTGCAGCAGCTAACGCAGCTTCTGTACCTGCATGTCCACCACCAACAACAATAACATCAAAATTTTCGTGAAAAATCATTTCGGGATCCTACTTAATCAACCAGCAAACTTTCAAGGGGGAGCGTATTCTACCTATAAATTTACAGAAGATAAATGATTAAACTGTGGCCAAGATCTAAGTAAATGATCTCTAATAATATAAAGGATCTTTTAAAGAGATCTTTTATTACTGTTACTACTACTGAGCATGATTTCTGTTGATAAGGTTTAGTTTACTTATTAAAACATAAAGTTAGATCGGATCTAAAGGTGTTAATATGATCGGATCTAACTGATTATAAGCTCTGATCAAAAAGGCTCTTTATGCACAGGGGGTATTGGATCAGATCTTATCCAATGGATAGCATAGTCTTAAAACGCAGTTAGATCATAGCTTATCCACAATCTGATCTAAATACTCAGTAAATTGTGGGTAACTTTAAATTTGGATCTAAACTGTGATCTTAATTAAATACGGTTTATTTGCTCGATCCAGCTTGGTAACCAAGCTAATGCGGTGTCTTCTGGTAGTTCTTCATCAAGAATATTCAACTCTAAGCGCTCTGCTATACATTGCGCGCCTTTACTTACTAAAAGTTGTTCTAGATTACGGCCAGCGAGGTTATAGGTATCATAACTAGTGTCACCTAAGCCAATAACACTAAACTTTAATCCTTTTAAATCATTGACTTGATTAATATCTTCAACAAAGGATAAAAGGTTCTCAGGGTAATCACCAGCACCATAAGTAGAAGTACACAATAACCAGATAGTATTTTCTTGGTTTATCTGTGAAAAGTTAGGTTGATCATGAACTTCTGTAGTGATCCCTTGAGTAACTAACTGCTCTGCTAGTTGCTCACCTACATACTCAGCAGATCCCATTTGGCTGCCTATAATGATATTAACGGAGTTCATAATTCTATTTGATCACACAACTGCTTACTTATAGGCTTATGATAACTGAGTTTACTCAGCAGTAAAGCCTTGAATGGAAGTTTGTATAAGTATTTAAAGTACGATTTTTGATGTTTTTTATTTTAAATTCGTAATTATTTGATATATATAAATAAAATAAAGTATTCCAATATGTAATCTTCTGATCAAGCTGTTGATAAAAAGTGGGAAAGCTGGGTAGTAAAAACATAAGATCTTATTTTTATTTTACTAAGCTATTGATTTTACGTTTTATGAGTGGTGAATTTTCGTTTCATTAAGAGTTTTAAAACGAGTGATCAGAATGTGGATAGATCGCCTGTTGATAACGATCGTTTTGGCTATAAATTAATTTATGAAATGCCAAAAAATATTTCAAGTAGGGTGCTAAATAAGTAATTAATGGCAATTAAAGTTGATTTAGTGGGTTTATTGCTCGATTTATACTGTTTGAGCTAATAAATTGAGTACTTTTTATATGCCTCTCAGTTAAAAATGATCAAAAAAGCCCAAATTGTGGATAACAATTTGAGCTTGTGCTGATCAATTTCTAAATTAGTTGCTATTTTTATCACTAATTATGATTTTAATTTTGTATAAATAGCTTTTAAAACTCCGATTAGAATAAATGATCGCTACTCTTTGTGCTATTAAAAGTACTGCTAGCGGTAAAAATATAGGCTTTTGTGGCATCAAATAGTGCATTGCCAAGCGTATATCTTTGCACGCCATGTGCAAATAATGGGCTGCTATTACTACTATTATCGCAAAGGAAATCACTTTTTAATGGCTGTGCCATCACGTTAAGTGGCACCTTAAGTGTCGTTGTTATTTGCTTTATTGCTGTTAAATCGGATAATCCAGGGATAAAAATACCATCAACGCCAGCGTCTTGATAAGCCAAAGATCGAGTTATTACATGTTCAAGAGAAGCCATATTTTGGCTGTAGCAATCAGTTCTAGCATTGATAAATAGCTGTGAAAAACCATACTTTTTAAGTGTATTTTTAATCGCTTTAAGGATTTCTACTTGGTGTTCTAGGGAGCGTAACTGAGCTGTTTTTTTATCTGAATCCTCAATATTAATACCGACAGCACCTAATTTGGCTACGGCCAAAACATGCTGACAAATAGTGTTTACGTCATTACTGTAACCTGATTCAATATCCACAGAAACAGCAATATTAACAGCATCGATTATTGGTTTTAGCTGACTTATAAACTCCTCAAATGAGCATTGTTCGCCATCTTCTTGACCTCGAGATTGTGCCATCCCCCAACTTGTTGTGGCGATAGCAGCAAAACCAGTATCAGCTAATATGCGAGCGCTTAATGGATCCCACGCATTTGGTAATAAAAATAATTGCTCTTGTTTATGTAATTGATGAAAGGTTTGGTATTTATTCATAATGATCTCAAAAGTGAATTTCATTATGACTATAAAAAGATTACGGTGACTACGCTGGCCAAATTCGGCACTGAACGTAAATTTTAAGCTCGTTGTAAAAACCTAAAAGGCAGTGATAGCGACGGATAATTTGGAGCGGTTGGTCAAGTCTGGTTATTAAATAACGACTTGTATTTTTTATTGAATACAGCTAATACCAATCGTGTAAAGTTACTGACCATTTATAGCGACAGATAAATATAGTAATAACAAGGCGTAAATTTTGACATGTAGTTGTTCTACTTGAAAAAATTATAACGCAGTTAGCGCTTTATGTAGCTCGCTAGAATGGTTAAATATTTAAGTCGATTGGTATAATAATATACTGGTTTTTGAAGGGGACTAAGAGTGCTTATATAAGCACCCTTAGTTTTTAATTATTTACCGATACAAAACGAGCTGAAAATTTTGCCAAGTAGATCGTCAGAGGTAAATTCACCGGTGATCTCGTTTAAGTAGTTTTGTGTTAAACGTAGTTCTTCAGCTAGGATCTCACCGGCAATATGCATCTCTAATTGGTCTTTGCCAGTTTGTAAATGATGAGCTGCGCTATCGAGTGCATCTAAGTGACGACGACGGGCCATAAAGCCGCCTTCGGTAGCTCCCTGAAAACCTATACATGCTTTTAAGTGAGTACGAACTAACTCTATACCATCAGCATTTTTAGCACTTAAGCTGATCACTGGATATTGCTGGTTTTCGCTCATACCTACTTCGTCACCCGATAAATCGGCTTTATTTCTGATCACGGTTACGCCCATACCGGCAGGTAGTTTGGCCATAAACTCTGGCCAAATAGCATGCGGGTCAGTGTCTTTGGTATCAGTGCCATCAAGCATAAACAACACGCGATCGGCTTGTTTTATTTCATCCCATGCGCGTTCAATGCCTATTTGCTCAACGCGATCTGGGCTTTCACGCAGGCCTGCAGTATCTATAATATGTAGCGGCATGCCATCAATGTGAATGTGTTCTCGTAGTACGTCACGGGTGGTGCCGGCAATTTCAGTAACAATAGCAGCTTCACGCCCTGCAAGTGCATTTAGTAAACTAGATTTGCCTGCGTTAGGGCGCCCAGCAATTACTACGCGCATACCTTCACGCATGATGCTGCCTTGTTTTGCTTGGTTGGTCACATTGCTTAGCTGGGTGATAATGGCATTTAGATCACCAGAGACTTTACCGTCAGATAAAAAGTCTATTTCCTCATCGGGAAAATCAATGGCCGCTTCAACGTACATACGCAAGTGAATGACTTTTTCAACTAAGGTATCAATGTGCTTAGAGAACTCGCCCTGGAGTGATTGTAAGGCGCTTTTGGCTGCTTGTTCTGAAGTGGCATTAATTAAGTCAGCAATTGCTTCTGCTTGGGTTAAGTCCATTTTGTCGTTCATAAAGGCGCGCTCAGAAAACTCGCCTGGCTTTGCTAATCGTACACCTTCAATTTGGCTAATTTCTTTAAGTAGCATATCCAGTACTACAGGACCGCCATGGCCTTGTAGTTCAAGTACATCTTCGCCAGTGAAAGAGTTTGGCCCGGCAAAATAAATAGCAATACCTTGATCAAGTTGCTCGCCAGCAAGACTGTTAAATGGCACGTAATCGGCGTAACGCACCTTAGGGCAACGACCAATAATCTGTTCGGCGACGGTTTTTACTAAACTGCCAGAAACGCGAATAATACCAACGCCACCACGACCAGGTGCGGTTGCTTGTGCTGCAATTGTGTCTTGATTGATCATGCTAATAATTTGCCAACTTAAAGAGTAATGGTATGAGCGTATTGTAACCTATGCAGTTATGACTGGCGAATAGCGGGCAATAAAAAAGGCGACCAATGGTCGCCTTAATTTAAGTAACTGAGCAAATTAGCCCCTGACTTTTATTCCTTTCTTTTCCATACCGCGATAGATGATCAGCATCTGTGCGATAGAGATAAGGTTTGATACTAACCAGTAAAGTACTAGACCAGATGGGAACCAAAGGAAGAACACTGAGAAGATAACCGGCATAAAGGTCATCATCTTTTGTTGCATCGGATCAGTTACCGTCATTGGTTGTAGTTTTTGCGTAATAAACATACTGGCACCAAATAAGATTGGTAGTACGTAGTATGGGTCTTTCGCAGATAAGTCAGTTAACCAAAAAATAAATTCAGCATGACGCAGTTCTGTTGATTCTAAGAATACATAAAATAGCGCTAAGAAAATTGGCATTTGCAGCAAAATAGGGAAACAGCCACCCATAGGGTTTACTTTCTCTTTGCGGTACATTTCCATGGTTGCTTGGCCGAATTTTTGACGGTCATCACCAAACTTTTCTTTTAATGCAGCCATTTTAGGCTGTAGGGCACGCATCTTCGCCATTGACGTATATTGCGCTTTGGTAAGTGGGTACATTGCTGATTTAACAATCACAGTAATGGCGATAATTGCCACACCCCAGTTACCTAGTATGCTATGTAGCCATTTTAATAGTATAAATAACGGCTGTGAGATAAACCATAACCAACCGTAATCGACAGTTAAATCTAAGTTCGGATGAATAGCTTCAAGTATATCCGACTCTTTAGGGCCCATATAGTAAGTTGCACCAAGAGTTGCTTGTTGGTTCGCTTGTACATTTATCGGCTCACCTTTAGCACCAATAATTGCTGCGTTGCCTTTAGCAATTAAGCTGTAAAGGGTATTTTGCTGTTCTTGCGAAGGAACCCACGCACTTACAAAGTAGTGCTGAATAAAAGCAATATAACCACCTTGCGTATTAATGCTAAGGTTTTTGTCGGCCATATCAGAAAAGCTATATTTCTCGTACTTTTCCTCAGCAGAACCATAGGCAGCACCTAAGTAGTTTTGGTCAACTAAGCTGCCTTTATCTTGTACTGTGCGTTTTACTTGCGTATACAGCTGTACTTGAATTGGCTCTGCGGTGGTGTTATTTACTGAGTATTCTAAAGCAACATCGTATTGACCTTTTTTGAATACATACGTTTTAGTAAAACTAACACCTTTGCTATCAGTAAATGTAAGTGGTACGCGAAGTTCGTCACCTGTTAAAGCAAATGTTTTTTGCTCAGAGTGATAAACCGGGCGACCTTCTGCAGATGCATCTGGGCCATTTAAGCCTATTAAACCACTTTGAGAGAAATATTGTTTACCATCAAACTCACCAAGTAACATATAAGGCGTTTCGCTGCCTTTTGTTTCTTCGTATTGCAGTAAGTCAGCTTCAACAATATCACCACCACGGGTGTCAATTTTAACTTTGAATACGTCAGTCGTAATTTCAATAACTGAACGTTTCGCGGTTGTTGCTGCAGTAGGTAATTCACCATCGGTTGATGATGGAACATAATCATCAGAGTCAGGGGAATTAGTTTGTAGTGTTTGTGTGTTGGCACTAGGATCGACTTTTGGTGCGTTGTAGTCTTTATTCCACTCTTGGAACAATAAAAACGATACAAGCATCAGGCCGATGAATAAAAACGTGCGTTGCGATTCCATAACAGCTCTTATTTCTCGTGTTGGTGGTTAATATGGGTTAATTTTTCAGGTACGGGATCATCCCCACCTGAATGTAAAGGATGACATTTTAATATGCGTTTAACCGCTAACCAACTCCCTTTTACAGATCCATGCAAATTAATTGCTTGAATAGCATAACTAGAGCAGGTTGGATTAAAGCGACAATGCGGACCTAACAGCGGACTAATCCACTTTTGATAACCACGAATTAATAACACTAAACAGCACTTAGGAAAAGCAACAAGTGGTTTTAGTAACCTCATGATGTTCAAGCCTCTGCGTAATATTTAGTGAATGGATACCATGAATTTAAACGCCCAAAATGGAATTTTAAATGCATGATTAAAAGGTGAGCTAAAGATACCTTAATTAACCATGTAATTCTATTGCTATTGGCTCTGTTTATTGGATTTAGCCGATTTGTTGGGGCGTTTTTTAAACGGCGGTGGTTTTGGTGCACCAGGTTTACAGCGTTCGTTAATCTTACGCCATAATTTAGTGAGTTGTTTAGTTAGCTCTTCATTTGACTGTTCATCAATACCACTTTTAACCATCAGCACAATATCGACATTATCAATAGTGTGTTGGTTTAAACGAAAACTTTCGCGAGCAAGACGTTTAATACGGTTTCGTTGGCAAGCTTTTTTAACCCGTTTTTTAGCGACAGTGAGTCCTAAGCGAGGTTTTGCTTGGTCATTGGGTTTTGCTAATAAGGTAAAGAAAGGAGTTGCGGCCCGAGCGGGTTCATTAAAGATGCGAGAGTAATGCGAGGGAGTTAACAGACGTAACTCCCTGCCAAAGTTAAAGTCTTCCACTTATATATTAAGCAGAAAGAACTTTGCGGCCTTTAGCGCGGCGACGAGCTAATACTTTACGGCCATTTACAGTTGCCATGCGAGCACGGAAACCGTGTGCACGTTTGCGTTTTAAAACGCTAGGTTGAAAAGTTCTTTTCATAACAATTCCATCCGATCGGTTAAAGGTTAAAACATCCTATGCAGGTCGCGATCCTGGCACAGGTGCCATTGCGAGCGCGAGATATTATCGATGAAGTGCCTTAAAGTCAACCATAATCGCATTTATAATAGAGGGGTGATAATAGATCTGTTGGCAGGATCTGCTAGGATCCTTATATTAAAGAAGTTTTCCACAGGCTCTGTATAAAAAGTGCATAAAAGCTTGGGGTAAGTAAAATAGATCACATAATTTGATCGCGATCCAAGCCCTTTTTTGCTATGATCATACTTTGAAGTTAAAAATAATTGCTATTAAAAATCAACGTCTTGCTTGTTTTTTTTAGCCAGATCATATTTTTCAAAAAAATCAATCTTGTACTTGTGGATAAAGTGCATTCATAATACTCGGTCTTGGGTTAATAAATTGCCTAAATAATAGTAATAAATGTATGATTTCCGGCCACTAAAGATGACCGGGAATAGATACTAAGTCTTTGGGAGTTTAACTGTGTATCTGTCGGTTTGGCAAAGTTGTTTATATGTATTGCAAGATGAACTGCCTTCGCAGCAGTTCAGTATGTGGGTAAGACCACTACAAGCAGAAAGTACCGAAGATACCCTGACGATTTATGCACCTAATCGCTTTGTGCTTGATTGGGTAAGAGAAAAGTACTTAAACCGAATTAATGAATTACTTGTTGAGATTTGTAAGGATGAAGCGCCAGAGTTACGCTTTGATGTAGGTAGCAAGCCAATCCACAATGCGCAAGTGATCGCGCCTGCAACAACTGGCTCTGCGACCCCGATGAATCAGCCGGCAGCAAAGCAGCAACCAAAAGCAGCTAAAGCTGTGGTTGAGCCTGCTCCTAAGTCTGGTTACAAATCAAACATTAAAGAAAACTACACCTTTGATAGTTTTGTTGAAGGTAAATCTAACCAGTTAGCAAAAGCTGCTGCGACGCAAGTTGCGGATAATCCTGGTGCTGCCTTTAACCCGGTATTTATATATGGTGGAACGGGTTTAGGTAAAACGCATTTATTACATGCGGTTGGCAATGGTATTATGGCAAATAAGCCAGATGCAAAAATTGTTTATATGCACTCAGAACGCTTTGTGCAAGATATGGTTAAAGCCCTGCAAAATAATGCTATTGAAGAATTTAAGCGTTATTACCGCAGTGTTGATGCTTTAATGATCGATGATATTCAGTTTTTTGCTAACAAAGAACGCTCTCAAGAAGAATTCTTTCATACTTTCAATGCATTACTTGAAGGTAACCAACAAATTATTTTAACCTCAGATCGTTATCCAAAAGAGATTGAAGGGGTTGAAGATCGCCTTAAATCACGTTTTGGTTGGGGTTTAACCATCGCGATTGAGCCGCCAGAGCTTGAAACGCGAGTGGCTATTTTGATGAAAAAAGCCCAGCAGAGTAAAATTAATTTACCTCACGAAGTGGCCTTTTTTATCGCTAAAAAATTACGTTCAAATGTGCGTGAGTTAGAGGGCGCGCTTAATCGTGTGATTGCTAATGCAAACTTTACTGGTCGACCAATTTCGATCGACTTTGTAAAAGAAGCATTACGTGACTTACTCGCTTTGCAGGACAAACTGGTCACGATAGACAATATTCAACGTACGGTTGCTGAATATTATCGTATTCGCGTCTCAGACCTGCTATCTAAGCGCCGCAGCCGCTCTATCGCAAGACCTCGTCAAGTTGCTATGGCATTGTCTAAAGAACTTACCAATCACAGCTTACCTGAAATTGGTGATGCCTTTGGTGGCCGCGACCACACTACAGTATTGCATGCGTGCAGAAAGATTAAATCACTACGTGATGAAAGCCACGAAGTGAAAGAAGATTATCAAAACCTAATAAGAACATTGTCATCTTAGGGCTGACTTTATTATGCAAATAACTATATCAAGAGAACAATTTTTAAAACCTTTGGTGCAAGTATCTGGCGCAATTGAGCGCAAACATACCTTGCCTATCTTATCTAACGTTTTGTTAGAGGTTGAAAATGGCGAACTTTCAATGACAGGCACAGACCTTGAAATTGAACTTGTCGCAAAGGTTTTTGTTGGCGATGATACCGCTGATGCAAAATTGACTTTGCCAGCTAAAAAATTACTCGATATTTGTAAAAGTCTGCCAGACGGTTCAGATTTAACGTTGAGCAGTCAAGATCACCAACTATTACTGACCAGTGGAAAAAGCCGCTTTTCATTAACTACACTCGCTGCGGAAGACTTTCCTAATCTTGAGCAGTGGGATGGTGAAGTTGAATTTCAACTAACGCGCTTAGAACTGCGAAAGTTACTTGAAAGCACCCACTTTTCGATGGCCAATCAAGACGTACGCTATTACTTAAATGGTATGTCGTTTGAAGTAGATAATACTGATATAAAAACAGTGGCTACTGATGGTCACCGTTTAGCAATTGCGCAAAAACAATTAACGCAATCGTTAAATACTCAACGTCAGCTAATAATTCCGCGTAAAGGCGTACAAGAAATTATGCGTCTAATGGTTGCTGATGATGAGTTGGTTACAATTCAATTTGGTGCAAATCATATTCGTATTTTAGATACAGAGTTTACTTTTACGAGTAAATTAGTTGATGGACGTTTTCCTGATTACCGCCGAGTATTGCCACGTGGTGGTGATAAAGTGATTACCGCAAACCGTGAATGGTTACGCAGTGCGTTTCAACGGGTATCTATTTTATCGAACGAGAAGTTTAGAGGTGTACGGTTAAACTTATCGAATGGACTATTAAAAATTACCGCCAACAACCCAGAGCAAGAGCAAGCTGAGGAAGTGGTTGAAGTGAGCTATCAAGGCGATGACTTAGAAATTGGCTTTAACGTATCGTATGTTTTAGATGTATTAAATACATTAAAAACAGAAGACGTTTTATTTACGCTTGCTGATTCAAATAGTAGTGCATTGATAGAAGGTGCTGGCGATGAAGAGGCGATGTACGTTGTTATGCCAATGCGCTTATAAGGCACTATGAGTTTAAGTCATTTGAGCCTCAATAATTTTCGGAATATTGAGGCGCTCACTGTAGAGCCAGTGAATGGTATTAACATAATTTATGGTGAAAATGGCAGTGGCAAAACCAGCCTTCTTGAGGCTATTTATTACCTTTCTCATGGCAAGTCTTTCCGCACCCCAAAACACAAAAGTATCATTACGCACCATAAAGAAAAATTCACCATTCATGGTCGTAAATCACTTTATAACTTATCAATTCCAATCGGTATTAGTAAGACTTTAAGTGGTGAGACAGAATTAAAAATACAGGGTAAGTCTAGTCGTCGAGTGTCTGAACTTGCCCAATTAATGCCAGTACAAGTGATCACCCCAGAAAGCTATTCGTTGTTTTTTGGAGGTCCAAAAGAGCGCCGAAAATTTTTAGATTTAGGATTGTTCCACGTGGAACAAGACTTTTTTTATTTGTGGCAATCTTTCAATAAAGTATTAAAGCAACGTAATGCATTATTGAAAAGTAAGCCTAAGAATTATTTTGATCAAATCAAGTTTTGGGATAAAGAATTTGTTAGACTGGCAGACCAAATAAATAATTTACGAATTGCGTATATAAGTAGGTTTAAGCAGCAATTTTTTGATAAAATGTGTGCAGAATTAACGCTTATACGCGATTTAGAAATAAGTTTTTATGCTGGTTGGAAAGAAAATGAATCTCTAGCCGACGCTCTCGAACAAAGCTTTGAGCGTGATAGTCGCCAAGGTTTTACAAATAAAGGGCCGCATAAAGCTGATTTCAGTTTTAGTGTCGCTGGCAATAGTGTGGAAAACACCTTTTCACGCGGTCAATTGAAGCTATTGCTTTATGCGTTAAAAGTAACGCAAAATAGTTTGATTGAGTCAGAGACAGAAAAGCAATCAATATTGCTAATAGATGATCTACCTTCAGAGTTAGGGGAAGATACGAAAGAGAAAGTAGGACAGTTATTGTCGCACTGTAGCTCTCAAATATTTATCTCTACAATTCAATCTGAAAGTATTTCTGCTGTGGTGGAACCCATGCAACGAGAACTACAAATGTTCCACGTGAAACATGGCAACCTAATAACAAGATAAGTGGGATTAACCATGTCTGAGAATTACGATTCGTCGAGTATTAAAGTACTAAAAGGATTAGACGCAGTAAGAAAGCGTCCTGGAATGTATATAGGGGACACCGATGATGGCACAGGCTTACACCATATGGTGTTTGAGGTCGTTGATAACTCTATCGATGAAGCCTTAGCAGGTCACTGTGATGACATCTATGTCACAATTCATTTAGATGGTTCTGTCTCTGTTCGAGATAACGGCCGTGGTATTCCAACTTCAATTCATGAAGAAGAAGGCGTGTCAGCTGCTGAAGTAATTATGACTGTACTACATGCTGGTGGTAAGTTTGATGATAACTCATATAAAGTATCAGGCGGCTTACACGGTGTTGGTGTTTCAGTAGTAAATGCGCTTTCAGAAAAATTAAAGCTAACGGTTCGTCGTGAAGGCAAGCTACATGAGCAATTTTACACTATGGGTGTTCCTGATGCGCCACTAGCTGTAATTGGCGAATCAGAAACCACAGGTACTGAACTTCGTTTTTGGCCAAGTGGTGAGACTTTCACAAACTTAGATTTCCATTACGATATTTTAGCTAAGCGCTTACGCGAGTTATCATTCCTGAATTCAGGTGTGAGTATTATTTTAAATGATGAACGCGAAGAAAATAAAACTGACCACTTTAAATATGAAGGGGGTATTCGTGCCTTCGTTGAGTATTTAAACCGTAATAAAACACCTATTCATAAAGGTGTATTCCACTTTACTCATGAACGTGAAGAAGATGGTATTAGCGTTGAAGTATCAATGCAGTGGAATGATGCTTACCAAGAAAACATTTACTGTTTTACAAACAACATTCCACAACGTGATGGTGGTACTCACTTAGCCGGTTTTAGATCTGCGCTAACTCGTACACTTAACAACTATATGGAAAAAGAAGGCTTTAACAAAAAAGCTAAAACAACCAGTAATGCAACAGGCGATGATGCCCGTGAAGGCTTAACTGCAGTTGTTAGTGTTAAAGTTCCTGATCCTAAGTTCTCATCACAAACCAAAGATAAGCTAGTTTCAAGCGAAGTTAAATCAGCTGTAGAACAAGCAATGGCTGAGAAATTCACTGAATTCTTATTAGAAAATCCAGTAGATGCAAAAATAGTTGTTGGTAAAATCATTGATGCTTCTCGTGCTCGTGAAGCGGCGCGTAAAGCCCGTGAAATGACTCGTCGTAAAGGCGCAATGGACTTAGCAGGTTTACCTGGTAAGTTAGCGGATTGCCAAGAAAAAGATCCAGCCCTGTCTGAACTATATATAGTGGAAGGGGACTCTGCTGGCGGATCAGCTAAGCAGGGTCGTAACCGTAAGAATCAAGCGATTCTTCCGCTTAAAGGTAAAATACTAAACGTAGAGAAAGCGCGTTTTGATAAGATGTTATCTTCACAAGAAGTTGCCACGTTAATTACAGCCCTTGGTTGTGGTATTGGTCGCGATGAGTATAACCCTGAAAAATTACGCTATCACCGCATCATTATCATGACCGATGCTGACGTCGATGGTTCGCACATTCGTACGTTACTATTGACCTTTTTCTACCGTCAAATGCCAGAAATAGTTGAACGTGGTTATATCTATATTGCTCAACCACCACTTTATAAAGTGAAAAAAGGTAAACAAGAGCGCTATATTAAAGATGATCCAGCACTTGTCGAATACCTAACTTCATTAGCATTAAATGGTGCCGCACTTTATACCGGTGCTGATGCATCTGCACTTGAAGGTGAAGCTTTAGAGGCTATCGTTCATGATTATCAAAACACCGTTAAAGTTATTGAACGCTTAAAACGTAAATACCCGAATACGGTGATGGAACGTTTGATCTATCAAACAGAGCTAAACGAAACTGATTTAGCCGATGAAGCTAAAGTAATCGAGTGGACCAAAACGTTAGTCGATGACTTAGTCGCACGTGATGAAGATGCAACTATCTTCGCTGCTGCAACAGAGCATGATACTGAGCGTAACTTATATTACCCAGTTATCAATATTCGCCAACACGGTGTTGATAAGGCACACGTACTGAGCCATGATTTTATCTCTTCACGTGATTATAAACGCATCGCAGTAACTGGTACTAACATTGCCAATATCTTAAGTGAAGGTGCTTATATTCAACGTGGTGAGAAGACACTAGCTGTTGATAACTTTGTGGATGCATTGGAATGGTTGATCGCAGAATCTAAGCGTGGGCTATATATCCAGCGCTATAAAGGGCTAGGTGAGATGAATCCAAGTCAGCTGTGGGAAACTACCATGGATCCTTCAGCGCGTCGCATGTTACAAGTAACCATTGAAGATGCTGTTGGTGCAGACCAATTATTCGCAACCTTGATGGGTGACCAAGTTGAGCCGCGTCGTGAGTTCATAGAAACGAATGCACTACGTGTAGTTAACTTAGACGTATAATTAAATTATAGTAATTACAAAAAAGGAGCCTTAGGCTCCTTTTTTATTTTCTCAATTGCACAAACTGCTTAAAACATGACTACGCACAAGGTATACTGAAGGTAATTTTCACGCTACATCACAGCAGATACTAAAAGCCAAATATGCAAAAATATGACGTTAAAACCTTTCAAGGTTTGATCCTGGCTTTACAGGATTACTGGGCACAGCAAGGCTGTGTCATTATTCAGCCACTTGATATGGAAGTTGGTGCAGGCACATTTCATCCGCAAACATTTTTAAAGTCTATTGGTCCTGAGCCAATGTCGAGCGCGTATGTGCAACCGTGTCGTCGTCCTACCGATGGCCGTTATGGTGAGAATCCAAATCGCCTGCAACATTACTACCAGTTCCAAGTCGTATTAAAACCATCACCAGATAACATCCAGGAGCTATATTTAGGCTCATTAGCGGCTGTTGGCATTGATACCCTTACTGACGAAGTACGCTTCGTTGAAGACAACTGGGAATCACCTACGCTAGGCGCATGGGGTCTTGGTTGGGAGATCTGGTTAAACGGTATGGAAGTAACCCAGTTTACCTACTTCCAACAAGTAGGGGGCTTAGAGTGCTCTCCTGTTACTGGTGAGATCACTTATGGTCTTGAGCGTTTAGCTATGTACATTCAAGGCGTAGATAGCATCTACGATCTAGTATGGGCTGATGGCCCAATGGGCCGTGTTACTTACGGTGATGTATTCCATCAGAACGAAGTTGAGCAATCAACTTATAACTTTGAGCATGCAAATGTTGAAGATTTATTTGCCCAGTTTGATAAATGCGAAGCTGAGAGCCAAAAGCTGATTGAAGCAAGCTTACCATTACCTGCTTATGAGCAAGTAATGAAAGCATCACACGCATTTAACTTATTGGATGCACGTCACGCTATTTCTGTGACAGAGCGCCAGCGTTATATCTTGCGCGTTCGTGCATTATCTAAAGCGTGTGCACAAAGTTATTATGACAAACGCGAAGCGCTTGGTTTCCCGTTGTGTAAGGATAAGTAAGCATGTCAGCACAAAATTTATTAGTAGAAATTGGCACCGAAGAGTTGCCACCAAAATCATTGCGTAAACTTGCCGAAGCATTTGCTGCAAATCTAACTGCAGAGCTTGAGAGCCTAGAGCTTAATCACCAAGGCGTAAGCTGGTATGCATCTCCTCGTCGCTTAGGTTTACAAGTAACAGCACTTGAAGCTCAGCAACAAGACAAAGAAGTAGAAAAACGTGGTCCAGCAACGAAGGCTGCATTTGATGCCGATGGCAAGCCGACCAAAGCTGCAATGGGTTGGGCTCGTGGTTGTGGTATTGAAGTAAGTGAAGCGCAAACACTCGAGACCGATAAAGGTGCATGGTTGTTACACATTGCTAAAGTAGCAGGCAAAGAAACCACAGCCTTGATGGCTGATGCGGTAAATAAAGCGTTAGCTAAACTTCCGATTCCTAAACCAATGCGTTGGGGGGCGAATAAAACACAATTTATTCGTCCTGTTCATACCGCAACTATTTTATTTGGCGATCAGCTAATTGAAGGCGAAGTCCTTGGTAAAGCAGTGGGTAACCAACTGCAAGGCCATCGTTTTCATCATCCAGAAAAAATCACAATCAAACACGCTGATGATGTTTTTGAGGTGCTTAAGTCTGCACATGTTGTTGCTGATTACCAGCAGCGTAAAGCACAAATTCGTAGCCAAATCGAAGCTGCAGCAACAGCCGTTAATGCAGTAGTAGCTATGGATGAAGATTTACTTGAAGAAGTAACTTCATTGGTTGAATGGCCAGTAACTCTTACTGCAACATTTGAAGAAGCGTTTTTAGATGTACCAGCCGAAGCGCTGATCTACACTATGAAAGACGATCAAAAATACTTCCCATTACTTGATCAAGACGGCAAGCTACTTAATAAGTTTTTGTTTGTTTCAAACATCGAAAGTAAAAACCCAAGCGTAGTTATTGCTGGTAACGAGAAAGTAGTGCGCCCGCGTTTAGCTGACGCGCAGTTCTTCTTTGAAACAGATAAAAAGAAAACTCTTGAAAGCCGTTTAGAGTCACTTAATAGCGTATTGTTCCAACAGCAATTAGGTACGCTTAAAGATAAGTCAGAGCGTATTAGTGAACTTGCTGGTTACATTGCTGAGCAATTAGGTGCCGATAAAACACTTGCTAAGCGTGCTGGTTTATTAAGTAAAACCGATCTAATGACCGAAATGGTAATGGAGTTTACTGACGTACAAGGTGTGATGGGGATGCACTATGCACGCCATGACGGTGAAGCCGAAGATGTTGCCATTGCCCAAAACGAGCAATACATGCCGCGTTTTGCCGGTGATAATTTACCTACAAACTTAATTAGCTGCGCGGTAGCGATTGCCGATAAGTTCGATACACTAGTAGGTATTTTTGGTATTGGCCAAGCACCAAAAGGTGATAAAGATCCGTTTGCGCTTCGTCGTGCAGCCATTGGTTCGCTGCGTATCATGGTAGAAAAAGAACTACCACTTGATATTTTAGATCTAGTCGCAAAATCACAAACCCTGTTTGGCGATAAGCTAACTAACTTAAATGTATCAGCCGATGTATTTGAATTTATGCTAGGGCGCTTCCGCGCTTGGTATCAAGACGAAGGCATTGAAGTAGACGTTATTCAAGCAGTACTAGTGCGTCGCCCAACTAAGCCTGTTGATTTTGACCGTCGTGTTAAAGCGGTTAGTCACTTCCGTACATTAGACGCCGCAGAAGCGCTTGCAGCAGCTAATAAACGGGTAAGTAATATTCTGGCTAAAAATGATATTACAACGCAAGGCACTGTTGACGAGAGCTTATTAAACGATGATGCCGAAAAGGCATTAGCGGCACAAGTTGCTAAGTTTGCCACTGAATTAGCGCCGTTATACGCCGCTGGCGACTATCAAGAAGCGCTTGCCCAGCTTGCTGGTATTCGTGAAAGTGTTGATAACTTCTTCGACAACGTGATGGTAATGGCAGACGATGAAGCCGTTAAGCAAAACCGTTTAGCATTACTAAGTCAACTGAGTGGTCTATTTTTAGATATTGCTGATATTTCTGTATTACAGAAATAAATTCAGCTTCGCTTAAAAAGCCAGCAGCTATGCTGGCTTTTTAGTATTAGAGGGAATACCTATGAAACGTATATTAACAGTGGCTCTAGTTACTTTATTGAGTGCTTGTTCGAGCCAAATACAAATGCCAGATCTTAGCGATGTACTGCCAGGCCAAGAACTTGACCGTACAATGTACCTCCGCGGCGACTTCAATTTATGGGATGCAGAAAAGCAATATGAATTTACTCAAGTCGCGCCTGCGCTTTATCAAGCACAAGTAAAGTTTTCAACACCGGGTAAAGTGTATGAATTTAAAATTGCCGATATGGATTGGAGCGCAGGTTATAATTGCGGATTCAGTGAACAAGATCCAACCGGTCAATCTCTGACGTTAGGGCAAAGCGTCAAAGCAGATTGCAATACTACCTATAATTACTTTAGCTTCACTCCTGCAATTAAAGGCAGCTACATCGTTAGTATCGATTATCATAATAACGATCAGCCAAAAGTAACAATAACAAAGAAGTGAGAGTAGAGATTTAGGTTTGAGTACACTGATTATATTTACAAAAGTAATTACATCCTGTTAATATTGTTATTGATTTTTTGCGTTAATCGTAGTCAATCATTTTTGAGTATTATATCAAAACTTCTTTTAAATCTATAAAGAGCTCGATATCACTATACTCTGCTCGTTTATATGAATAAAAAAAATTAAAATAGGATTACAGATGTTAAAAACTACAGTAACAGCAGTTGTTTTAGCGGGGGCTTTTATAGCTGCTCCATTACAGGCTAAAGAGGGCGTTAACCCTTGGCAGGATTGTGGTATCGGCGCAATGATATTCCCAGAGAATGGAACCGCAGCAGCAATTTCAAATATTATTTGGGATTTAGGTACTACAGCAGTATCTTCAAATATATCATCTGTAGGTAGCTGTGAAGGCGCAGGTGCAAAAACAGCTCTATTTATTCAACAAACATTCCCTGTACTTGAGCAAGAAATTGCTGAAGGTGAAGGTGAGTATGTTACTGCAATGTTAAATGTGCGTGGTTGTGACGCTAGTTCTCATGGTCAAATTGTAAATGCTATCCGTAGCGATTTTGCGACTAAACCTGCTCAAGACCCTCAAGCATTATATGCAATTGTTGAAAGCAAAGTGACAACACAGTTTGCAGCTACTTGCCCAGTTATTTAACTGTTAATAGAGTAGGTGTCAGCACCTACTCATACTTATGACTACAATCAAATACTTACCAGCACTAGCACTGTTTGCTACGTTTTCATCTTATTCATCTAGCTCACTTTCCGAGCATCCAACCTGGTTGAAATTAGGGCATTATAAAAACGCATCAGCTCCTCAAAGTTATATTGAGAGTGATTCATTTTTTATCTCAAAAAATGGCAAAAATAACCCTTCATCCGAGTTAAAAGCAACGATTGATGCATTTAATAAAGACGCACAAATGCAATGCAAATATCCTGCTAGATATCAGTGGTTACTATCACAAGGGCTTGAATTCTCAGAGCCAAAGGTTGAATGCATCGAACTTATAGAGTGGAGAGATAAACAACCGATTCACTCTGTAAGTTTAGTCTTTGCTTCAGGGTATATGAGTAATCCGGCTTCGCTTTATGGTCATATGCTTTTAAAGCTAAATAGATCAACGCCAGAGCACAATAAGTTACTAGATTATAGCTTAAATTATGGCGCACTAGTTCCTGATAATGAAAACGGTTTGGTCTATATTACGAAAGGGCTATTTGGCGGTTACGAGGCCGGTTTTTCTGATCAACTATTTTACCGTCATCAACATAACTATGGTGAAATAGAGCTGAGAGATATATGGGAATATAAGCTTAACTTTAGCCAAGAAGACGTCCTCTTTTTAACTAATCATTTATGGGAAATTATGGGGGCTAAGTATTCTTACTATTTTGCGGATGAAAACTGTGCATTTCATATCGCAAGGGTTGTTGAATTAATTATAGGGGAGCAGTTAACGAATGAGCTTTCGCCTTGGGTTATTCCTGCGACTATTTTTTCTCGCTTAAATAGTGCTCAATATAATAACGAAAAGCTAGTAAAACAGATTGAGTTTACTCCTTCAAGAAGTAGTGTTTTTCATCAATATGAAAACAATCTTTCAGCGAAAGACTCCAAGCTGGCTTTAGCTATTTATCATTCGCAAAATATACTTTTTGAGCCGACATTTACAAATCTAGATGTGGTAACTAAAAAACGAATTATTGAAACTCTTTTTGAGTTTGTTCAGTTGCAACAAATAAAAAAATATGATGTTGAACACATTGAAAAGTTAAAAAAAGCTCTTATTAAAGCTCGTTTAGTCCTACCTCCAGGTAAAGAAACCTCTTTTATTAATTATGATAAACATGCACCGCATTCAGCTCAGAAACCCTCAAATATATCTATTTCTTCGACTGTGTATAAAAATGAACAAAGTCTAAATTTAGGTTTCAGATTAAGTTATTTTGATTCATTAGCTTCTGATATTGCCAGAGTTCCTTACTCTAATTTAGAGATGTTGGATGTTGAAGTTGCTTTATTTGATTCGCAGTTATATCTAGAAAAATTACATCTTTTAGATCTAGAATCATTTAACCCAGCCTATAGCCAGTGGCCAAATGAAGGCGGTTGGGCATGGCAGATAAATGTAGGTTATGAAAGAAATCGCAGCCAGTGCTTTAGTTGCTCAAGTACATTTGCCATGGCAGGAGTTGGAAAGTCATGGTTATTAAATGCTAATCAGTCGCTAGTGTACGGTATGATTAATGGTTATGCTGGTGAATTACAAAGCACCCAACAATGGCTGGATACTTCAATAGAGCTAGGATTTTTAACGACTGTAACTTCTAATTTAAAACTAAGAACATCAATTGAGAAGTTTTATCACCAACAGTTAAGCGGTATTGCAACTAACATCGAGCTATCAGTGCCTATCAATCAAGATTTCGATATACGATTTGGTTATAAACATGCAACAGAGTTTCAGTGGCAGCTGAAAATAAACTTTTACTGGGATTAATGAATGTTTTAATTATGGTTAATTATTGATTTATAGCCCTTTTTTCACTAAATATCGATACGGTACTGCATCCACTTCCTTTTCTAACAATGTGTGATCCATAAAGCGGCAGAAACTGGGGATATCACGGGTGGTGGATGGGTCGTCGGCAATAATTAATAAAGTTTCGCCATTTTCCATTTTACGTACCGCGCTTCTGATCATCATTACAGGCTCCGGACAGCGTAGGCCAATGGCATCTAATTGGTGATCGGGATTCTCAAAACTCATTGCATAACCTTTACTGTTTATTTAGCGCTTAACGATTAGTTTAAGGCTGCTAGTTTAACGACCTCAGCCTGATAAATAAAGTCACTTCACTTGTGCTTATAAAGCGACATAACTTAGCTGCAAAAAATTAATTATAAAAAAGCCGCGTCGATTTATAAATCGACGCGGCTTTTTATCACCAAGGTATTACTTAATACATTTTATTAATCTTGCACACGTTCAAATACCGTTGCGATGCCTTGGCCTAAACCAATACACATAGTGGCTAAACCATAGCGTGCATTTTTATCTTCCATCAAGTGGATTAACGAGGTGCTAATACGTGAGCCAGAACAACCCAAAGGATGACCCAGAGCGATAGCGCCGCCGTTTAAATTCACTTTTTCATCAACTACATCAGCAAGACCTAGGTCTTTTAATACTGGTAGTGATTGTGCTGCGAATGCTTCGTTAAGCTCGGCAACATCGATATCATCAATAGTGATACCGGCTTGCGCTAATGCTTTTTTACTTGCTGGTACTGGGCCGTAACCCATGATTGATGGATCGCAACCTGCAACCGCCATGGCTTTAACACGTGCACGAATTGGTAAGCCTAAAGCTTTGGCTTTTTCTTCGCTCATTACTAACATAGCAGATGCGCCGTCAGAAAGAGCTGAAGACGTACCGGCAGTGACTGAGCCCGATGCTGGGTTAAATACTGGGCGTAGCTGTGATAAGCCTTCTACGGTTGTTTCCGGGCGAATTACTTCGTCATCTTCAACTAAAATCAGTGAACCATCTGCGTCATGACCTTCCATTGCGAGGATTTCGCGGCGGAAACGTCCTTCAACCGTTGCTGCATGAGCTCGTTGATGTGAGCGGTATGCAAATTGGTCTTGCTGCTCACGGGTAATACCGTGAATAGTTGCAAGGTACTCTGCGGTTAAGCCCATTGAGCCAGATGCTTGTGCAATTGAAGTTGCTAAGCCTGGGTGAAAGTCGTTACCGTGGGTCATTGGCACATGACCCATGTGCTCAACACCACCAATGATGTAGGTATCACCAGCGCCAGTCATGATTGCGCGAGCAGCATCGTGTAATGCTTGCATTGATGATCCACATAAGCGGTTTACTGTTACCGCTGGCACTGTGTGAGGAATGCCGGCAAGTAATGCGGCATTACGAGCAACGTTAAAACCTTGCTCTAAAGTTTGTTGTACACAACCCCAATAGATATCGTCAATCGATGCTGGATCAACGGCTGGGTTGCGATCAAGTAAGCCCTTCATTAAGTGGGCGCTTAAATCTTCGGCACGCTTATGTTTAAATACACCGTTTTTTGAACGGCCCATTGGCGTGCGGATACAATCTACAATTACTGGAGTATTCATGGTCTTATCCTTCCACCTTATAGAAAATACGGCCTTCTTCAGCCCATTTGCGAGTTTGTTCAGATACTTGGTAAATCGCACCTAGATGAGCGTATTTGTCAGCTGTTGCAACAAAGTTAGCTAGTCCAGTTTGATCTAAGTAACGGAACGCGCCGCCTCTAAATGGAGGGAAACCAATACCATAAATAAGTGCCATATCAGCTTCTTGTGGAGAAGCAACAATGTTTTCTTGTAAACACAGTAGCACTTCGTTGATCATTGGTATCATACAACGGTCGATAATTTCTTGTTTATCAAACTCTTTCGGTGCATCAGTGATTGAACTAAGTAGCTCAACGGCTTGTGGATCTTGAGCTTTTTTCAAGCGACCGCGACGATCCGGAGCATACTGGTAGAAACCCGCTTTGTTCTTTTGACCAAAACGCTTTTCGTTAGCGAATATTGTTACCGGATCTTTTTCGGCACGTGACATGCGCTCAGGGAAACCATCTGCCATCACGCCAGTACAGTGGTAAGCCGTATCAATACCAACAACATCAAGTAAGTATGCAGGACCCATAGGCCAGCCAAATACGTTTTCCATTACTTTATCTACTTTGGCAAAATCAGCGCCTTCAACAACTAACTTACTAAAGCCGGCAAAGTATGGGAATAATACACGGTTTACAAAGAATCCTGGGCAATCGTTAACAACGATAGGTGATTTACCTAACTTTAAGGCGTAATCAACAACAGCGTTAATAGTTTGCTCTGAGGTTTTCTCACCGCGAATAATTTCTACCAGTGGCATTTTTGGTACTGGGTTAAAGAAGTGCATACCACAGAAATTTTCAGGTTTTTCAAGAGCCGTGGCTAATTCATCAATACGAATAGTTGATGTGTTAGACGTTAGGATAGTGCCTGCAGGCATGTCTTTTTCAAGACCGGCTAAAACGGCTTGTTTAACTTTAGGGTTTTCGACAACTGCTTCAACAATGATATCAGCGCTTTGTAAATCGCTATCATTAAGAGTTGGTTTGATTTTACCTAACGTTGCTACCATTTTGTCCATCGCCATATGGCCGCGTTGAACTTTTTGACCTAATAGCTTAGATGCTTCACCCATACCTAAATCAAGCGCATCCTGTTGGATGTCTTTCATTATAATAGGTGTTCCTTTATAAGCTGACTGGTAAGCGATACCGCCACCCATAATGCCAGCACCAAGTACTGCAGCTTGTTTAATTACTACATCACTAGTTTTAGCTTGCTTGCGCGCTTTACCTTTGATGTATTGATCTGCTAAGAAAATACCCGTTTGGGCTGCCGCTTCTGGGGTGCGTGCTAATTTAGCAAAGTTGGCATTTTCAATCGCCATTGCTTCGGCGCGTTCACAGTTTGCTGCTGCTTTAATAGTGCGAACTGCCATAATAGGAGCAGGATAGTGGCCTTTGGTTTTACCCATAACCATACCTTCAGCCATTGCAAAGCTCATACCTTGCTCAACACGGTTCAATTTAAGTGGTTGTAATTTTACTTGTCGCTTAGCTTGCCAATCTAGTTTTCCAGAGATAGCTAATTCAAGCGTTGAAATTCCTGACTCTATAAGTTTGTCAGCACTAACTACAGCGTCAACAGCACCTACTTTTAAAGCATCAGCTGCGCGGTTTTCGGCACCAGAGGTGATCCAAAGCATCGCATTATCAGCACCAACAATGCGTGGTAAGCGAACTGTGCCGCCAAATCCAGGCATGATGCCAAGTTTTACTTCTGGTAGGCCAATTTTAGCATCAGTGCTAGCAACACGATAATCGGTAGCGAGTACCCACTCACAACCACCACCAAGTGCTAAGCCATTGATAGCGCTTAAAGTTGGGAATGGTAAATCTTCTAGCGCGTCAAAAACATCAGTGGCATCTTTGATCCACGTTACTAATTCAGCTTCTGGTTTAGTAAAGGTAGGTAAAAACTCGAAAATATCGGCGCCAATAATAAAGTGTTCTTTATCACTGGTAAAAATCATGCCTTTGATATCACTGTTTGCGGCTAATTCTTTTAATGCAGAGGCGCAATCTTTCAAGGTTTGCTGAGACAAAGTGTTTACAGAACCTGCAACACAAAATTTGAACTCGGCGATATTATCCTTGATGAAAGCAACTTCAAAGGAATCGCTTTTATATAACATTATTATTCTCCCTAGTTAGTGAACTAAGACTGGTACGATGAGTTTGCATTTCAATCAGTGTGCTTGCTTTAAATTAAAAATGCAACGAAAAATTTACTGTGGTGTCTTACTACTGGTTAAAATATAGCTTGTTTGGTGCTAAGGTGTAGGCGAAGTGTTTGTCTTTTATTTACCTTTGAATATTTAAGGTCATCATGAAAAAACAATTTTTAAGTGTAACGGCAGCAGCATTATTATTTCCTTTATTTTCTGCCTACGCTAATACGGAGCATGACGCATTTTTAGATGCTGAAAAAAAAGTCAAATATGCTAGTTATCAAGAGTTTAAGGAAGTCGTTGCACAGCTAGACCATCCATTAAAGCCTTATGTAGAGCAACTCTATTGGCAGCGCCATCCTGATATTGAGCATCAATCTGAAATAGAGCGTTATTTAACTATTTATCAAAGTACGCCTTTAGAGTGGCCGGTGCGCAAAGCATGGCTGCAGAATTTACAAAAGCAAAACCGCAAAGCTGCTTTTATTAATAATTATCGCGAGACTACAAATAGTGAGCTGACTTGCACTTACCTGCAGTATCAGCTTGATTTAGGGGCGCCGGAACAAGCGATAATGAGTCAAGTAACAAATTTATGGACTGTCGGGAAATCACAGCCAGAAGAATGCGATTCACTATTTAATGTTTGGCGTAAAAAAGGTTATATGAGCCAAGAGCAAATATGGCAACGCATTACGTTATCGGCACAAGGTGGCTCGCAAAGCTTACTGCCATACTTAAAAACCTTATTACCGAAAAATGAGCAATACTTGGCTGACTTTTACCGAAAAGTTCGCAGTGATCCCAGTGCAGTAGCAGGAATGTACCGCTATAAGCATAAAACAGTTAAAGAAAGTGAAATTGCACACTATGGAATTAAACGCTTAATTTGGCGAGATAAAACCTTGGCACTTAAGGCATGGGAAAAGTTAGACAAAATGTTTAACTATTCTGACGAGCAAAAGGCTGATGTTTATTATAGTTTTGCTTTATCGCTGGCATCAAGTGGCCACCCTGAGGCGCGTTTTTGGTTGAGTAAAGTGCCCAAAGATCGCCAAGATCGTAAATTAATGCAATGGCAGTTAGGCAATATGCTAAAAACCCAAGATTGGTCGGGCATTGTGGCGTTTTTTACAGGTAAAGAAAATCTTAGTCTGGGTCAGCAATATTGGTTAGCGTATAGTTTAGAACAACGAGGTGATACACAGCGTGCTAAAGCTATTTGGCAAATAGTCGCAAAAGAGCGTGATTATTATGGATTTTTGGCTGCTGCGCGGTTGGGTTTACCTATTGAGCTCAATAATCAACCATTGTTAGTGAGCGACAAATTAATGCATGAGGTCGCTAATGCCCCTGGTTTTAAACGTGCTAAAGCGATGTATGAACTTGAGCGGTTTACTTCTGCTCGTCGCGAATGGAATTATTTAACAAGCACTTCTAGTGATGAAGAAAAGCTCGCGGCTTCAAAACTCGCAGCAGAATTAGATTGGTACGACAGTACTATTTATACTTTAGCGCAAATTAAGGCATGGGATTATGTAGAGTTACGTTTCCCATTTGCTTTTCAAGATTTATTTGAACGTTATAGTAAACGTAATCATATAGATGTTACTTGGAGCATTGCTATTTCGCGCCGTGAAAGCTCTTTTGCACCTGATGCGCGTTCTCATGCTAATGCGCGTGGCTTAATGCAGCTATTACCAAGTACAGCAAAGTATGTCAATAAAAGCACTGTTTCAGGAAACCGTTTAAGTCAACCTAAGACCAATATACGTTTAGGTACAGAGTATTTAGAATACTTAAAAAAGAAAAACCATGGCAACGAAATACTAGCAACTGCCTCGTATAACGCCGGTTACCATAGAATCAGAAAGTGGCTACCAGATGAAGCCATACCTGCTGAATTATGGATTGAGCTTATCCCGTATCGTGAAACTCGGGAGTACGTAAAAAATGTGTTTGCATATCGTCAGGTTTATCACACGCGTTTAGGGCGCGAAGGAAATATATTGGCACCAATATTGGATATGAAGATGGGTGGCTAAGGCACAAGTGCTTTAGCGCATCTGCATTGGGGTTAAACAGGGTCTATGTTAGACTTGAAATAAGTTAAATTTAACAGATGGGTTTTCTATGGATAAATTAGCCGTTTTATATGCCGAACATATTGCAACACTGCAGCAGCGTACTCGTACTATTATTGAACGTGAAGGATTAGAAGGTTTAGTGATCCATTCTGGACAAGCTAAACGTCAGTTTTTAGACGATATGTATTATCCGTTTAAAGTTAACCCGCATTTTAAAGCTTGGTTACCGGTCATCGATAATCCACATTGTTGGATTGTTGTAAATGGCAGTGATAAGCCAAAACTAATTTTTTATCGCCCAGTCGACTTTTGGCACAAAGTGCCAGATGAGCCACGAGATTTTTGGGCTGATTACTTTGATATCGAGCTATTATTACAGCCTGATCAAGTTGAAAAACTATTACCGTACGATAAAGCGAAGTACGCTTATATCGGTGAATACCTAGAAGTAGCCCAAGCGCTAGGCTTTAGCATTATGAATCCAGAGCCGGTGCTCAATTACTTTAATTACCACCGCGCTTATAAAACTCAATACGAACTTGAATGCTTACGCCAAGCTAACCGTATTGCGGTTGATGGCCATAAAGCGGCGCGTGATACCTTTTTAAACGGTGGCTCTGAATTTGATATTCAGCAAGCGTATTTAATGGCTACTCGCCAAAGCGAAAACGAAATGCCGTATGGCAATATTGTTGCGCTTAACGAAAATTGCGCTATTTTGCACTATACTCATTTTGAGCCTCAAGCCCCAAAGGCAAATCATTCGTTCTTAATTGATGCTGGCGCTAACTTTCATGGTTATGCTGCAGATATAACTCGTACTTATGATTTTAAAAAGTCGGGCGAGTTTGCCGAATTAATTGCCGCAATGACACAACATCAAATTGCATTGGGTAAAGCATTGAAACCAGGCTTGTTATACGGTGAACTGCACTTAGATTGCCATCAACGTATTGCTCAGGTGCTTAGTGATTTTAATATTGTTAAGTTACCAGCTGCTGAGATCGTTGAGCGCGGTATTACGTCGACTTTCTTCCCGCATGGACTTGGTCATCATCTTGGTTTACAAGTACATGATATGGGTGGTTTTATGGCTGATGAAAAGGGT
The DNA here is from genome assembly GCF_014163675.1 of Pseudoalteromonas sp. SR44-5. Classification (NCBI taxonomy): domain Bacteria; kingdom Pseudomonadati; phylum Pseudomonadota; class Gammaproteobacteria; order Alteromonadales; family Pseudoalteromonadaceae; genus Pseudoalteromonas; species Pseudoalteromonas sp. SR44-5. The sequence goes on along the minus strand of NZ_JACJDT010000021.1, from coordinate 23,892 downwards.
ACACATCAAGCCCCACCTGAAGGTCATCCATTCTTGCGTTGCACGCGCTTGATTGAGAAAAACCAAGTATTCACGATTGAACCTGGTTTGTACTTTATCGATTCATTACTTGGCGATTTAGCGCAAACTGACAACAAACAGTTTATTAACTGGGAAAAGGTTGAAGCGTTTAAACCATTTGGTGGTATTCGTATCGAGGACAATATTATTGTTCACGAAGATAGCTTAGAAAATATGACCCGTGATTTATCGTTAGATTAATTATCAGGTGTTAAAAGTTGGGGCCATATGGCCCCATTTTTTGCTTCATTATTTGGGTTTATCAAAGAATGTCAGAATATAAGTACCCAGCAGCAACCGTTTTTCATCAAGAAGAAATAAAAAAAAGCACCTTTATTGTGCATATCGCTCATACGCCAGATTTAGCCTCGGCAAAAGCGTTTATCCGTGAGATTGAAAGTAAATACAGTGATGCTCGTCATAACTGTTGGGCGCATGTTGCAGGCAATCCAGGTGGTAGTCATGTGTATGGTTTCTCTGATGATGGTGAACCAAATGGTACGGCAGGAAAGCCTATGCTTAATGTGTTAATGGGCTCTGGGCTTGGAGAAATCACTGCTGTGGTTACTCGTTACTTTGGCGGTATAAAATTAGGCACTGGCGGATTAGTCAGAGCATATGGCGGCTCGCTAAATAATGCCTTGGCACATTTAACAACCACATTAAAAGTTCCTAGTGTTGAGCTGGTGGGCTGTAGTGATTATAGCGCGCAAGGAGCGATAGAGCAGTTACTAAAAACGCAATATCAAGTACTTAATATAGAAAAGCAATTTACTGCTAATATTGAATGGGTTATCACTATAGATAGCCGCCAAGCCACACAAGCCATAAAAGATATTTATGATTTGAGTCATGGCGCGGTTGAGTTAAGTATTAAAGAGTAAGACAATAGCATTCACGCACTAATCATTACTTAATAAAAAAGCGATCGCTCAATGCAATTTCGTACCATCATAAAAATTCTCGGCCAATTAGTTGTACTGTTTAGTATCACTATGGTGCCGCCGGCAATTGTATCGCTCATTTATAAAGATGGTGGTGGTGTGCCATTTGTCCTCGCATTTATATTCAGTGTCATTATTGGCTTAATTGCTTACTACCCTAACCGTCATGAGCATGGGGATTTGAAAGCACGCGAAGGCTTTTTAATTGTGGTGCTATTTTGGTTAGTACTAGGGGCGTTCGCATCCTTACCGCTGATTTTTTTACAAGAACCTAATTTATCTTTAGCGGATGCGGTATTTGAAGCGTTCTCAGGTTTAACGACTACAGGGGCAACTGTGCTCACGGGCATTGAGTATCTTCCTAAATCGGTATTATTTTATCGTCAGCAATTACAATGGTTTGGCGGTATGGGGATAATCGTACTTGCGGTTGCGATACTACCAATGCTTGGTGTGGGTGGTATGCAGTTGTATCGAGCTGAAATTCCCGGACCTGTAAAAGACTCCAAAATGACGCCACGTATTGCCGATACCGCAAAACATCTTTGGTATATTTATGTGTCGTTAACTACGGCGTGTACTTTGGCATATTGGGCTGCAGGAATGAATTGGTTTGATGCAATTTGTCATTCATTTTCTACAGTTGCAATAGGCGGATTCTCTACTTACGATGCTTCTATGGGACACTTCGACAGTCCATTAATCAACTTTATTTGTGTGATATTTCTAATCATCGCTGCCGTTAATTTCACCTTGCATTACGCGGCTGTTTCGAGTCGAAATCTCAGGGTGTATATCCGCGACCCTGAGTTTAAAGTGTTTTTGTTTATTCAACTAGCGCTGGTGATTGTGTGTTTTACGGTACTGTCGTCCAATAATATATATGCAAACGGTGACGAAACGCTCGATCAGGCATTATTTCAAGCGGTATCAATTAGTACTACTGCGGGTTTTGCCACCGATAATTTTTCAGCATGGCCGTTGTTCTTGCCTATTTTACTGATATTTTCGAGTTTTATTGGTGGTTGTGCGGGTTCCACTGGCGGCGGTATGAAAGTAGTTCGGGTGTTTTTACTTTATCTGCAAGGAATACGTGAGCTTAATCGGTTAGTGCATCCTCGTGCTATTTACTCTATTAAACTTGGTCGTAAGGCATTACCAGATAAAGTAGTTGAAGCCGTATGGGGATTTTTCTCTGCTTATGCGTTGGTATTTGTCATTATTATGTTAGCGTTAATGGGCACCGGTATGGATAACATAACGGCGTTCTCAGCCACCGCAGCTTGCTTAAATAACCTCGGCCCTGGTTTGGGGGATGTTGCGTCGCATTATGGCGCTATTAGTGATGGCGCTAAATGGCTATTAACCATTGCGATGGTGTTTGGGCGATTAGAGATATTCACCTTATTAGTGTTGTTTACACCGACCTTCTGGCGTGGTTAATTTGTATAAAAGCGATTACTTGTACAAGATGATTTATTTGTAGTTGGAAAGGAAATGGCAAAAACAAGACAACAATTAAACTTAGAAAACCTTGCCTATATTAGTGCTGGTAGCATTGTTGATGTCGAAATATTAACACCCACAGCCAGCAAACGAGTTAAAACTGAATTTGTTGGTTTATTGCATGAGCGTTTTGTGATCTTAAATTACCCCTCAGCAAAGCGTTTAGGTAACGCGGGGGAATATTTAAAAGATGGTGTTGTGGTGATCGTCAGAGCGGTGCTTGAAACCGGTGGTGGGCAAGTTATAGCATTTCGTCAGCAGGTTATGTCAGTGTCGTCGCACCCGGCACGGCTTATTTATTTAAACTTCCCAACTGAAGTGCAATTATTTAGTTTACGATCACAAACTCGTATTCCCACATTATTAGCTGCAAAAATAAAGTTTAATGACGAACGCGAGATGCAAGGAGTTATTAAAGATATCTCAGTAACTGGGGTGATGTTTGATGTAAAAAGCAAAGCTGATCTCAGTGAATTAAAGAATACTCAGTGTCATATTATGCTCGATAAAAATAATAAAGGTGTTACTGAGTTTAGCGGACAAATATGCAGTGTTAAAAGCCATGCCACTAGCGCGCAGTTTGGTATTCAACTAACGGCAAGTGAAGACGAGATGAAAGTTTTCATGAAAGACCACTTTATTGACCTTACAGTGCTTGAGCCGCTGGTGTAAATTTGTGCATATTCGCTGTTTTGCGACAAAATAGCAGATATACCGTAACCTACCTTAAAGAACTCTAAATTTATTTTTATTGTTATTAATTATCAGTAACATAGACTTTTTATTTATTTCAGTTGCTAATTTTCAGCTGGTTAATTTCAGCGCCTGTCACTTTTCTTGCCTATAAAAATATAAATACGAACACTGTAAGTACGGATCTGTGTCTCTTCTATTAAACCTAATTGATTGATTTTTATAAACTATATTTCATAGGTGGTTTACGTGTTGCTAAAAAGCAACAAAAAACACCGTAAATAGCCAGTCAAAAGTAAAATTTATTTTTAACGATTTGATTTTAAAGGTTTTTTAAAATGTGGCACCGAAGTTGTAATAGTCTAGTTGTACAGAACGAAAATGTGATTAGCACATCGTTCGAAACCATAAACATTGAAGGAATATTTATTATGAACACATTAAATAAAACGTTGGCACTTATTGCTCTAGCATCTTCTTCAGCCGCATTTGCTGCAACAGACTTTGACACATTAGATGTTGATGGTAATGGCGCAATTAGCCAAAGTGAAGCTTCAGTTGATGCTGAGCTTATGAGCCAATTTGCAGAGCTTGATAGCGACGGTAACGGCGAGCTTTCAAAAGCAGAGTTTTCAAAAGCTTAATGTCGCTTTTTGACAGGGAAAAATGAAAAGGACTTCGTAACACACTATTAATCATCTCAGGTGAAAGGAGATAACCAATGAACATACTAAATAAAGCGATAGTACTTATTGCATTAACCTCTTCATCAGCAGCATTTGCCTTTGAGGCGTTAGACTTCGATACCCTTGATGTTGATGAAAATGGTGTGATCAGTCAAGTTGAAGCCGCAGAAGATGCTGAGCTTTTAAATAGATTTGCAGAGCGTGATACTGACCAAAACGGTGAGTTATCAAAAGAAGAGTTTTCAAAAGCTTAATAACCTAATACTGAGTTTATCCTGAGTTGCCAAAGACAACCTAAGTGGGCAGGGA
>NZ_JACJDT010000021.1:0-19594 GCF_014163675.1 Pseudoalteromonas sp. SR44-5 | reverse complement strand
ACCCATGATAAAGGATAACAAGGAAGACTTTACTCGCATTGAAAACCAGTATTGAGACAAATTTTTTGATAGTACATTGAAGGAATATTAATTATGAACACATTAAATAAAACATTAGCACTTATTGCACTGGCATCTTCATCAGCGGCGTTTGCTGCTACCGATTTTGATACGCTAGATGTTGATGGGAATGGAGCTCTGAGCCAGCAAGAAGCATCAATGGGTGGTATTACATCTACAACATTTGCAGAGCTTGATACTGACCAAAACGGTGAGTTATCAAAAGAAGAGTTTTCAAAAGCTTAATAACCTAATACTGAGTTTATCCTGAGTTGCCAAAGACAACCTAAGTGGGCAGGGAACCCATGATAAAGGATAACAAGGAAGACTTTACTCGCATTGAAAACCAGTATTGAGACAAATTTTTTGATAGTACATTGAAGGAATATTAATTATGAACACATTAAATAAAACATTAGCACTTATCGCACTGGCATCTTCATCAGCGGCGTTTGCTGCTACCGATTTTGATACGCTAGATGTTGATGGCAACGGCGCAATCAGCCAAAGTGAAGCATCGGTTGATGCTGAGCTTATGAGTAAATTTGCAGAGCTTGATACAGACGGTAACGGTGAGCTCTCAAAAGCTGAGTTCGCAAAGGCCTAATTATAGCTTCCGCCTACAAGGAATTTTAAAAGGACTTTTACATTGATTACGTTCAAAAGCAGCCAATACCCCCGGGCTGCTTTTTTTATGCCTGTGTGCTTCCTGTGCGGTTAAGTATATTATTTACAACATAAATACATCAGCTTATTATCGTGGTATTAATTTATACATGGAAGTTGCTAATGTTAGAGATTATTAGTTTATATTCAGCACTAAGCGCGAGTATATGGATTGTTGCTGGGGTGTATATCGCTGGTAGGTGTTATCCAAACTATAGTCATGCAAAGCAATTTTGCAGCGAGCTCGGTGCTGCTGGCAGTCCCACGGAAAAACTATCCCCGCTTATTAATAACTATCCTCTTGGATTACTATTTTGTTTATTTGGTTGGTATGTCGTACAACTGGAAAATACCGCTATATTAATTACGTTGGTCGGTTGGCTTGTCATGATTCATGGTGTGGGTACCTGGATTGCTGGTTACTTCCCTATGGATGCGGATCCTAATACTAAAAACCCTACTTTGAGTTGCCAAATACATTCTTGGGCTGGCTTGGTAATGCTGCTGTCTTTGCTGATTGCGCCAATTTTTGTTGCTGTAAGTTCATATACCGGTATTTCATTTCGGCTTTTTTCAATTTTGTGTGTGTGTATTACCTGTTACTTTTTAGTTTTGTTGACGCAAGCATTTAAGCAAAAAGGCAGTGTAGGCACTTATCAACGATTAGCTTATGGTGTGCAGTTGTTGTGGTTGAGTGCATTTTCGTTGGTGCTGTAATTTAATTTTAGATTTCAACAGTAAGTGTTGCTTTGTAAAACGCTTAAGCAAAGATGAATTAGATATTGAATGACGGAGATTAGGCTTAGTGAAAAGTGTTAGCTATACCGTGGAACTGAGCTGTCCATCTTTAGAAGAATTTTGTTTATTAAGAGAGAAAGTCGGTTGGGGTAAAGTTAACGCTGATCTGGCGAATACTAGTTTAAACAACTCGTTATTTCATGTAGTGATCCGACAGGAGGGGCTACTTGTTGGTATGGGTCGTGTAATAGGTGATGGTGGTTTATTTTTTTATATCCAAGATGTTGTTGTCGATCCTGACTTTCAAAGGCAAGGTATTGGTGCGTTGATTAAGGATAATATAGAAATGTATTTGGCTGGGGCAGCAAAAAAAAATGCAACCATCGGACTGCTCTCAGCCAAAGGTAAAGAATCTTTTTATGCTCGTTACGGATATTTTAGTAGGCCGGATAAAATTCTGGGCTGTGGGATGTGTAAATTTACTTAGGATGAAAAATTTCAATGTCTGAATATGTAGCAAGTGTTGTGTGGTCTCGCCAAGCAGAAGAGTTGTTTATCGATAATAAATATAGCCGAGGTCACTTGTGGCAATTTGATGGTGGGGCAACTATTGCTGCATCCTCCTCACCGCATATCGTGCCACTGCCATATTCTGTGGCAGAAAGTGTCGACCCCGAAGAGGCATTTATTGCGTCATTGTCGAGCTGCCATATGTTATTTTTCTTATCTATTGCGGCAAAAAATAAGTTTATAGTTGATAGCTATCAAGATGATGCCGTTGGTTTGATGCAGCGCGCTAGTGATGGGCGTATGTCGATGACTCAAGTAACTTTAAAACCATGTGTGAAGTTTGCCGAAAATGAGCAACCTAGTGCAGAGCAATTAGAAGAAATGCATCACCAGGCTCATGAGTTATGTTTTATCGCCAATTCGGTGAAAACACATATTGTGATTGAAATTGTTGGTGCTTAATTAAATTGTAAGAATACCCAGAGCGTTAAAACTGCAATATCGTTGCTATTGTTTCGCATAATGGCAACAAAACACGAATTTTCATAAACTAACTGCGTTTTTATTTTTTACTTACCAAAATAAATTTAATTTCCCCTTACAATTCAGATTGTTAATTTATGAAAAAAATTTAATTTTTATCAGTTAAAGTTGCTGTTCAGTTGCGGTTAGGGTACTCATCTTTGAAAAAAACACTATTATCAGCATAGTTTATCGAGTTGTGTCATTTTTATAACTATTAACCATTTGATTTATATGGTTTTATAGGTTAACGCATAAATCTTGTTGCTAAACTGCAACAGAATAGTCCTTCTAAATTCCACGAAAACATCAAAATACAATGTAACTCAATGATTTTTAATGGTAATAAATTGTTGGCACCGAAGTTGTAATACTCTAGTTGTCTTGAACGAAACGGTGATTATCACTTAAGTTCACAACCATAAACTTTGAAGGAATATTTATTATGAACACATTAAATAAAACATTAGCACTTATCGCATTAGCTTCTTCATCAGCAGCATTTGCAGGTACTGACTTTGACACCTTAGATGTTGATGGTAGCGGCACGATCAGCCAAAGCGAAGCGGCAGTTGATGCAAAATTAATGAGCCAATTTGCTGAGTTAGATACTGATGGTAATGGTGAGCTTTCAAAAGCTGAGTTTTCTGAAGCGTAATCGCTTATTTTCATACAAGGATCTTTGCAAAGGACCTGCGCATTTGATTAAGCAAGCACACTAAATTTTGGAAGGAAGATAATTATGAACACATTAAATAAAACTTTAGCACTTATCGCGTTGGCATCATCATCAGCTGCTTTTGCAGCAACTGACTTCGATACTCTTGATGTTGATGGCAATGGTGTAATCAGCCAACAAGAAGCATCTGCTGATGCGACTATTTCAGCTAAGTTTGCTGAGCTTGATACTGACCAAAACGGTGAGTTATCAAAAGAAGAATTTTCAAAAGCGTAATTTCAGTTTCCACAAACAGGGATCTCTGAAAAGGATTTCTTTCTTTTAAATTATTAGGAATAACACTATGAAACATATTAATACAGCACTTGCTATTTTTGCCTTAGCGGCTTCATCAACTGCGTTTGCAGCAGTTAGTTTTGACACATTTGATACTGATGGAGACGGCGTGATTAGCCAAAAAGAAGCCTCTGTGAATGCACAGTTAGTTGAAATTTTTGCTGACTTAGATACAGATCAAAATGGTGAGCTATCGAAAGAAGAGTTTGCCAGAGTACAATAAAACGTACAGCACAGTACCAAAAAAGCAGCTTCATTAAGCTGCTTTTTTGGTTAACTTGAAGGTGGCTTGCTATAAACTGTAGTCAAATTGCAGTGAAAATTTTCGCGGGTTACCATAGCGGTATTGATTATAAAAACCGATTTGGTTGTAATAAATTTTATCAAATAAATTATCAATATTAAGGCTAACAGTCATCTGCTTATTAATTTGATAGCTGGCCATTAAACTGGCTATACCATAGGCTTTTTGTGCAACTTCAACCGTGCCAAATGCAGGGTTTTTTACATCATCGTAGCTGCGACTCTGCCAGCGATAACCACCGCCAATTTTTACGCCCTGTAAGCTATCGCTTAATTGATAACTAGTGAATAACTTAAACTGATCTTTTGGATTGATGGTATTTAAAGTTGTGCCATCTGGCCTTTCACCTTTACTGCGAGTATAGCCAAAGTAAGCATCCCAAGTATCGCTTATCGCGCCATTGAGTTCTAGTTCAAAGCCTTCAGTAATGGTGCCATCAATCGCTTGGTAAATATCTTGGTTAGTTCCTGGAATTGTTGCACCGGTATATTCTCCCCAGTTATCTTGATGGATTTCAAAACCAGACAGTGACATATCTAAACGCTCATTAAATAATGAGGCTTTAATACCCACTTCGTAGTTTTTACCTTGAATTGGTGCTAAGTAATTACCATTTTCGTCCACACGGCTTTGTGGTGTGAATATATCGGTGTAATTGGCATACAGCGCCCAGCTGTCGTTTAAGGCATAAGTGGTACCAAGATAATTGGTCGGTTCATTATTCAACTCGTAATCATGCTTGCTACCAAAACTGTCTTGTGTGGTTTGCCATTGATTTAAACGACTACCCAAAATAATAGATAGCGCATTAGTTACGTTAAACTGTGAAGCAAAATAAAGTGCGCTTTGCTTTGTCGTGCCATACGAGCCATAGGCAGGTGTGGTTTGCCAGTTAGGTTTTGGGTAGTCATAATCTGTTGCAGTAAAGTCGCCAATGACAGTCGGTGGCTGTTGGTTTGCAAAATAAGGCGTTGAAAAATCTTGATCTTGGTTGTTGTAACCAAAAAGCAATTGGTGGTTTTGCCCAAACCAGTTAAACCTACCTGCTAGCTCTATTTCATAGGTTCGTTGTATTCTTTTCGCATCAATATAATTTACTGAACCGGGCTTCATGCCTATATTCGTTTGTGAGTCAGGGTTACCTGTCGCCCAAAAAACATCGTAATGTAGGTCATTATTACCATATATATAGCTCGCACTTAGCTGCCAATTAGCATTGAAGTAATGATCAATACTCATAAAGCTATTCAATGCTTTAGTTTTTGAAGATGACCAATTTGGCGCTGTGGATGTTTCTCTATCATAGTTTGTTCGGGTGCCATCGCTATAAAAAATAGGTAGTCCACCCGACATCGTGCCTTTTGGGTCTGTGGTTTGCGTATCAACAGCAAAAGTTAATAGGGTACTATCAGTTAGGTCAGCTTCGATAATACCGTATAATGTGGTTTTTTCTTGGCTGAACCTGTCTTGATATGATTGCTGATCTTGATAGGCGAGTACGGCACGCGCACGCACGGTTTCACTGCTATTTAAACTACCCGATGCATCAACCACACCACGATAGTTTTGCCAAGAACCAACCGTTGCAGAAATATTTACTTGGTTATGCACAGTAGGGCGCTTACGTATTAAGTTAATTGCTGCTGATGGATTACCTGCACCGAGCATTAAACCTGTGGCACCCCGGACGACTTCAATGCGTTCAAAAATTGCTGTGTCTGTTAAATTATCGCCGTAATTAAAGCGGGTATCGTAGGTTGTTGCTATGCCATCATATAAAATACTGGTAACACTGATACCGCGCGCTGAAATTGAATATTTACCATTATCGGCCTCTCTTGCATTGATGCCGGTTACGCTGGTGATGGCTTCAATAGCACTATTTAATTGTTGATCGGCCATAAATTGACTGGTGATAGCGATAGCTGATTGCGGAGTTTGCAAGTGGCTGAGATCAAGCCCTGTTGCTGAGTTCATTGCACTTACTTTGTAGCCGCTATCTTGCTGGCCCACGATGGTTAGTTTTTCAATGTCGTTTTTAGCTTCGGCATTTGCATTCGTTGACAGTCCACACACAAGAATACCAATAACACTGCAATATGTAACACAAAGAGGGGTGTTTAAAGTTGGGTGTATCATTTGAAGAAATCCATTTATATTAAAAAATGTGAAATTAACTTCTCACAGAAAGAGAAAACGCTTGATTATCAAACAGCGTGAGAGTAATGGATTTGGGTACAGAAGTAAATGCTTTTGAGATTGATTTTCATTTGCATGTGTTGGAGGTGGAAATTCACCTTTCGATACAGTTGCTTTGTGTCGAAAGGTGAGGAGTAACTTAGAGAAAGATAGCGCTAACTTGGAACAGTTTTTCAACTACGTTGATATGCTTTTTATCGATCAAGAACATAATGACGTGATCGCCTGAGTGAATTATCGTGTCGTCGTGGGCAATGAGTACATCATCATTACGGACAATCGCGCCAATCGTGGTACCTGCAGGCAGCTTAATATCAGCAATTGCACGGCCGACAACTTTAGAGGTATGTTCGTCGCCATGGGCCACCGCCTCAATGGCTTCTGCTGCGCCTTTACGTAATGAATACACATTAACAATATCACCGCGGCGAACATGGGTAAGCAGGGCAGAAATCGTGGCTTGCTGTGGTGAAATGGCAATATCAATTTCGCCACCTTGCACTAAATCAACATATGCACCGCGCTGAATAAGCACCATGGTTTTTTGCGCACCCATGCGTTTAGCGAGCATGGCTGACATAATATTAGCTTCATCATCATTGGTTACCGCAATGAATACATCAACTTGTTCGATGTGTTCTTCTGATAACAACTCCTGATCTGACGCATCACCACAAAACACCACTGTATTATCAAGCATTTCTGATAACTGCTCAGCACGTTCTTTATTTCGTTCAAGCAATTTTACGCTATGATTCTTTTCCAGAGAGCGAGCAAGCCCAGCACCAATATTACCGCCACCAGCAATCATAATTTTTTTGTATGAACGCTCTAATTTCTGTAGTTCATTCATTACTGCACGAATATGTTTGGTGGCAGCGAGGAAGAACACTTCATCATCCGCTTCAATTACTGTAGTACCCAGTGGTTTGATTGCTTTACCTTGGCGGTAAATCGCGGCAACACGAGTTTCAACATTAGGAATATGCTCTTTTAATGCTGACAATGCATAACCGACTAACAATCCGCCGTAGTAAGCCTTTACCGCAACCAGCGAGAGCATGCCATCGCCAAACTCTAAAACTTGTAACGCACCAGGATAATCAATCAAGCGACGAATATACTTAGTCACTAGTTGCTCTGGAGCAATATAGTGGTCAACAGGTAAATCATCGTTTTGAAAGAGCTTTTCGCGGTACTTTAAGTATTGCTCAGAACGGATCCGAGCAATTTTAGTCGGCGTATTAAAAATACTATACGCGACTTGGCAAGCGACCATGTTCACTTCATCTGAACTGGTCACTGCGATGATCATATCGGCGTCTTCCGCACCGGCGCGGCGTAATACATCAGGGTGGGCACTATGACCTGTAACACCCTGTAGATCGTATTTATCTTGTAACTCACGTAATCGGTTGCCATCAATATCAACAACCGTGATTTCGTTTTGTTCACCTACCAGGTTTTCAGCGAGTGTACCGCCTACTTGTCCTGCACCGAGTATGATTATTTTCATGGTTTACTAAAAGCTTCTTATGAGTGTGTTTTTATAAGCTTGGCATAATAAAATCCGTCACTCTCACCAGGCAGTAACTGCAGCCCAGGGTTGCTTGGGGTATCGTTATCATGTAGCGGGATATGTTCAACATCGTTATTATTTGCTAAAAATTTAGCGACTTGCTGTTGGTTCTCTTGTGGTAATACCGAGCAGGTTGCATAAATTAGCGTGCCACCTGGTTTCAATAATGGCCAAATGCTATTGAGAATATCGCCCTGGAGTGTCGCCAGATCATTGATATCTGATGCACGACGTAGCCATTTGATATCTGGGTGACGACGAATTACACCTGTTGCAGAGCAAGGAACGTCTAATAGAATACGGTCAAACTGTTGCTCATCCCACCATTTGTGTGGCTGCGAAGCATCGGCACATTGTAAATCAGCGCCTAAGCCAATTCTTTCAAGGTTTTGCTTTACACGTTCAAGGCGGGTGGCATCGCTATCAAGTGCCAGTACATCAGCATCTGCGAGTTCTAGAATGTGACAGGTTTTACCACCGGGTGCTGCGCAGGCATCTAAAATATGCTCGTCAGCTTTTGGATCTAACAAGCGTGCCGCAAGCTGTGCTGCTGCATCTTGTACTGAACATGCGCCGGTGTCGAATTCAGGCAACGAAAACACATCGCGCGGTTTATCCAGCTTAATACCATCAGGGAAATCAGGATTGAGTGTATGTTCAATGTCATTAGCAGTGAGCATTTCGCTATATTCAGCGGTGCTATATTGCGCTTGGTTAACACGCAACCACATTGGTGCTTGCTGCTGGTTCGCTTCTAGTAGAGCTTGCCAAGAGTCAGGGTAAGCTTCAGTTACTTGTTTGATAAACCAGTTTGGGTGGTTGTATAAACACACTGGTATTTGCTTGGCTTTTTCTTCAAGCTCTACTTGCTGGCGCTGAAAGCTGCGTAAAATAGCGTTGATCAAGCCTTTTAAACCCAATGCGCGCAGTTGTTCTAATGCATTAACCGTTTCGCTAATTGCTGCATGCGGTGGAACCCGCATATGTTGTAGTTGGTAAATGCCCACATACAGTAAGAACTGGAATATACGGCGCTTACCTTTAAGTGGCTGCTCAACTAAATGTTGACAATAATTTTCTAAACTTGGTAAATAACGCAGTACGCCGTAACAAATTTGCTGTAATAACGCTTTATCTTTAGGTGGTAAACCTTGGCTGGCAAAAGGCAGCTCTTGATTTAATGAGGCGCCTTTATCAACCACGTTATATAAAGTTTCGGCGGCAAGCGCCCTGACATTACTCATTGTGTTCGCCTATTCGTGTGCCAGGAGTTACCCAGTCTGCTCGACCATTTAAAAAGTCAGTAATGGCCATTGGCTTTTTACCTTGTGGTTGTACTTGAGTGATATTAAGTGCGTTAGTACCACAGGCAATCACAATGCCGTGTTTATCGCTTTGTAATACCGTTCCTGCCGTGCCTTGCTGGTCAACAACATTAGCTTGATAAACTTTTACAGTGTGTTCACCCATTTGAGTAAAACAGACCGGCCATGGATTGAATGAGCGGATATTACGCTCTATTTGCGCTGCGTCCATCGACCAATCAATATTTGCTTCGTCTTTAGATAGCTTTTTAGCGTAATTGGCAAGCTCGTCATTTTGTACTTGCGGGGTAATTTCGCCATTAGCTAACTTAGTAATGGTGTCTATTAGTGCGCTTGGGCCTAAATCGGCAAGCTTAGCGTATAAACTTGCACTTGTTTCAGTGGCGGTAATAGGGCAGCGGCTAATATGCAGCATGTCGCCGGTATCTAGGCCTTCATCCATTTGCATTATGGTGACGCCAGTCTCTTCATCGCCGGCCCAGATAGCGCGTTGAATCGGCGCGGCACCACGCCAGCGCGGTAAAATTGAGCCGTGTACATTTAAACAACCAAGCCGTGGCGCCTCTAAAATTGCTTTTGGTAACAGTAATCCATAAGCGACCACGATCATAAGGTCAGCATTTAAGCTGCTTAGTTCAGCCAGAGCGTCGTCACTTTTTAATGAGGCAGGTTGAAACACTGCTAACTCATTGGCCAGTGCTAGCTCTTTCACTTCACTGGCTTTGAGTTTTTTACCGCGCCCTGCTGGACGGTCGGGTTGGCTATACACGCCAACAATTTGATGCTCTGAGTCGATAAGAGCTTGTAAATGGCGCGCAGCAAAGTCTGGCGTACCGGCAAAAATAATGCGTAATGGTTGTGTCACTGAACTTCCTAATTATTACTAAGGTATTATTGCGCTGCTAACTTAGCTTCTTTTTCAAGTTTTTTACGAATACGTTGGCGCTTTAACGGTGATAAGTAATCGATAAATAGTTTACCCTGTAAATGGTCAAGCTCATGCTGGATGCAAATTGCTAATAGCTCATCAGCATCTAAACTAAACTCTTCGCCATTTTCATTTAATGCGGTCACTGTTACAGTTTCTGCGCGGTCAACTTTTGCATAAGAGTGTGGCACAGATAAACAGCCTTCTTCACTTACCGTGGTGCCATCTTGTTTAGTGATTGTCGGGTTGATCAATACTAACGGTTCATCACGTTCTTCTGATACGTCAATGACCACAATACGTTGATGAATATCGACTTGAGTCGCAGCTAATCCAATGCCGTTTTCATCATACATAGTTTCCAGCATGTCTTTTACAATTTGGCGAATTTGGTCGTCAACTTGCACCACTTCTTTTGCTATTGTACGTAAACGCTCATCTGGAAATCTTAAAACTTCTAACCTAGCCATAGTAACCTTTTTCACTTGTGCTTAATTTAGGGTATTGTATGCTCTTATTTTAGCCATTCGCGTTCACCTTTAACAGGTTTTGGTTGATAATAATGAAAAAACACCACAAGGAAGCTCAATGAAATACCCATTACTCGCGGCAATGTTGGCATTAAGTGCTACTTTCCCATCGTTAGCAGATGTATTAACTATAAAAAAAGATGCGCCTAAACAATACGTTGTGAAAAAGGGCGATACACTTTGGGATATTTCAGGAGTTTATTTGCAAGAGCCTTGGCAGTGGCCGGAACTTTGGCAAATGAATCCACAAATTAATAATCCACACCTAATTTACCCAGGGGATGCACTGTCTTTAATCTACGATGAGCACGGTAATCCACGTTTGGTGATTAATCAGGGTTATAAAAAGCTTTCTCCACATGGTCGAATTGTGCAAAAAGGTAAAAATGCGATCCCTACGTTACCTCTTGAGCTGCTGCGTCCTTACCTAACCTATGAGCAAGCACTAAATGCTGAAGACATTGCCGATAAACCTTATATTTTAGGTGCCAATGTCAACACTAAAATGAATACCGAAGGCCATATAGTTTATGTTAAAGGTGAGCTGAAATTACACGAGTCATACGCTATTTACCGCAACGGCGAAGCATATGTTGATCCGCAAACGAACGAAGTGTTGGCTAATAAAGCACAATTAGTGGCGGTGGGTCGTGTATTTAGAAAAGGTGATATTGCCAATGGTGTACCTGCTTCAGTTAAAGTTGAACAGGTAAAGAGAGAAATCAAAGCGGGTGATTTTTTAATGCCTGCGATAGAAGGTCAGCTATTACCTGCGTATTTTAATATTCACCGTCCTGAGCAGCCAGTGCAAGGTGAAATCATCGCATCAGTGAGTGGATTACGAGAATTCAGCACAATGGATATTGTAGTGCTAAACTTAGGGTCAGAGCAGCAAATTAAAGAAGGCCATATTTTAGATATTGAGCGTCAATCACCGACTGTTTTTGATGGTCGCAATGGCCCACGCTACAAAGAAGATTCAAATAGCCTTGAAAAGTTAGTAACAAACGCCAACGAATTTTTTGGCGTTGAGGCAGATGCCGACACGACTGTGTGGCATATGCCAAAAGAACAGGTCGGTCAGCTAATGGTGTTTAAAGTTTATAAAAACGTTAGTTATGCCTTAATCGTAAAAAACCAGCACCCAATCCGAGTCGGTGATTTTGCAGTTATAAATTAATTCAGGTTTGAGTGCTCTAAGGAGGGAGCATGAAAGATTCATCAGGCAAGCTAACCCATTGGCTTGCCTTTTATTTATGTAAAGGCTTAGGTGTTAAAACCTTATTGGCATTGGCACAAAAACTGCCATTAGATGATTTGTTTGAGCTGACTCACGATCAGCTTACCGGTCATGGTTTAAGCCCGCAGGTCGCCACTAATTTACTAGCAACCGATTGGCAGCAAGTTGACTATTATCAACAGATAATTGTTAACTCACAGATAACCGCAATTGATTACTTCGATCCTCACTATCCACCATTATTAAAAGAAATTGCTAGCGCGCCTTTATTGCTATTTTGCCGAGGCAATTTAGAGTTATTGACCAGTCCGCAAATCGCTATTGTTGGAAGCCGCAATGCCACGCCAATCGGTTTAGAGATCGCCGCTGAATTTGCTCATCAACTCACTGTGGCTGGATTAACGGTAACTTCCGGAATGGCGCTTGGTATTGATGGTGCTGCCCACAAAGGAGCGCTGGCGGGCAATGGTAAAACCATTGGAGTGCTTGGTACTGGAGTGGATGTTTATTATCCTAAACGGCATAAGTTACTCACCGATCAAGTATCCGAACGGGGGATGTTGGTGAGCGAGTTTTTACCCGGTACAGCCGCTAATGCTAATAACTTCCCAAGACGTAATCGTATAATATCTGGTTTGTCATTAGGTGTGTTGATTGTCGAGGCTGAAATAAAAAGCGGTTCGCTTATCACCGTGCGTTATGCGCTGGAGCAAAACAAAGAAGTTTTTGCAGTGCCTGGTTCAATTAAAAATCCACTCTCTGAAGCCAGTCACTTTTTAATTAAACAAGGTGCAAAGCTGGTGGAAAATGTCAGTGATATTCTCGACGAAGTGAGCTTTTTCTGCGAAAACAGTCTATATACTATAGAAGAAGCAACGGTTGATGAACCTGCCTGCGAAATACTAAACAGTGTTGGTTTTGAAGTAACAGCTGTTGATTTAATTGCTCAGCGTAGCCAGTGGCCAATAGATAAAGTGCAAGCACGTTTACTTGATCTTGAATTGGAAGATAGAGTAGAGCGTGTATTAGATGGCTATATTAGAGTTCGATAAGCTTAGTGTGGAGGAAAGTAACATGTTCGATATCCTCATGTATCTGTTTGAAAACTACATTCACAGCGAAGCCGAAGTCTTTGTTGAGCATAATGAACTCACTGACGAATTATTACGTGCCGGCTTTAATAAGCCCGAAATATACAAAGCACTTGATTGGCTTGAGCAGCTTGCTGACTTGCAGCACAGTGATGAATTCCCTTATTTAAACCGCCTCCCACAACATGCGATACGTATTTTTACCGATAGTGAATGCCACATGCTGAGCGTAGAGTGTCGGGGCTTTTTAATGTTTTTAGAACAAGTCGGAGTGATCAACAGCGCAACGCGTGAAATGGTTATGGATCGTTTGTTCGCATTAGATAAATCTTATATATCACTTGATGATTTAAAATGGGTGGTACTTATGGTGTTGTTTAATGTGCCAGGCTCAGAGCAAGCTTATGCGCAAATGGAAGAACTTATTTTTGATGAGCCGGCAGAGGTAGTACATTAAGCAAGTGCTGCGCTTGTATCTTTAATTAGTTTGGGTATATTAGGCGAAAATTAGCCAGCTGCTTAGGGAACACATGAGTAAAATCGACCAATCGCTTTTTTCTGCAAATCAACATGCCTTAGAAAAAGAATACGAAGTGTGCCCTAAATGCGGTTCAGAGCTTGTGATCCGCAACAGTAAATCAGGTCCTTTCCTTGGCTGTGCGAGTTACCCCGAATGTGATTTTATTCGCTCGCTTGCTCAACATGATACTCAACAAATCAAAGTACTTGATGATAGCCCTTGTCCAGAGTGTGGTAATCCGCTAGTAGTGAAGAATGGCCGCTATGGTATGTTTATTGGCTGTACGGGTTATCCTGAGTGTCACTACATTGCTCATGATGAGCCTGAGCCAAATGAAGAAGTTTTACCTGCTTGCCCTAAGTGTAAAAAAGGCCAGTTAGTGGCGCGTAGTAATAAATTTGGTAAAACATTTTATTCATGTAATAGCTATCCAAGTTGTAAATACACACTCAATCACAAACCAGTTAGCCATATCTGCCCCGCGTGCCAATGGCCAGTAATGATGCAAAAGCAAATGACCAATAGTGTTGTGCTACAATGCCCTCAGAAAAGTTGCTCGCATAAATTCACGGTGAGCGAATAATTACCGGCTTTAATTTTATTGTATTTGGAGATTTTCAGTGACTGATACTACCTCAGTTCCTTTAACAGCCCTTGCTGCTGTGTCGCAAGGCGGGGTTATTGTTTACCCAACCGAAGCTGTTTATGGCTTAGGCTGTGACCCCGATAATCAGCAAGCTGTGGAGCGCTTACTTGCAATAAAGCAGCGGCCCGTTGAGAAAGGCTTAATTTTAATTGCCGATAATTATGGGCAATTATTAAAGTATGTTGATGATGCAAAAATTCCGATGGATAAACGCGCTGATATTTTTTCCAGCTGGCCCGGCGCAATTACTTGGGTTATGCCAGCGGCTAAAGGTACGCCTAAATGGTTAACAGGACAATTTGATAGTATTGCTGTGCGTGTAACTAATCACCCAACAGTAAAGCGCTTATGCCAAGAATTAGGCAAACCTCTTGTGTCTACTAGTGCTAACTTATCAGGACATGATACGGTCACTAGTATTGCAATGGCTAAAAGTGAGTTTGGCGAGCTGGTGGCATTTTATGTAGATGAACCACTCGGTGGTAACACGCAGCCTAGCACTATTAAAGATGTAATGACCGGCAAAGTATTTAGAGGATAACCATGCACAGCAATTTACTCGAACAAGTAAAAACCTACCTGATGGCCTTGCAAGACACAATTTGCCAAGGTTTAGAGCAAGCTGATGGCCAAGCCAAGTTTGTAGAAGACAGTTGGCAGCGCGAAGAAGGCGGTGGTGGCCGAACTCGTGTTATTCGTGGTGGCAATGTGATCGAGCAAGGTGGGGTGAACTACTCGCATGTGTTTGGTGCTTCAATGCCGGCATCGGCAACTGCGCATCGTCCAGAACTTGCTGGTCGTAGCTTCCATGCCTGTGGTGTCTCGCTAGTGATCCACCCAAACAATCCACATATTCCAACGAGCCATGCTAACGTACGCTTTTTCATTGCAGAAAAGCAAGGTGAGGAGCCTATTTGGTGGTTTGGTGGTGGTTTTGACTTAACGCCATTTTATCCTGAGCTTGAAGATGTTCAACATTGGCATCAAGTCGCGCATGATTTATGTGCGCCGTTTGGAGATGAGGTTTACCCTAAATATAAAAAATGGTGTGACGAGTATTTTTACCTAAAACATCGCGATGAAACGCGCGGTGTCGGCGGTTTATTCTTTGATGATTTGAATGAAGCCGGGTTTGAGCAAAGCTTTGCCTTTATGCAAGCAGTAGGCAATGGCTTTTTAGGTGCTTATTTACCTATTATTGAACGTAGAAAAGCAACCCTATTTACTGAGCAGCAACGAGACTTCCAACTTTATCGTCGTGGCCGTTATGTTGAGTTTAACTTAGTGTGGGATCGTGGCACTTTATTTGGCTTGCAAAGTGGCGGACGTACAGAATCAATATTAATGTCGATGCCGCCGCTAGCGCGTTGGGAATATAACTATACACCCGAAGAAGGCAGTGCTGAAAATAAGCTATACGCTGACTTTTTAAAACCAAGAGACTGGTTAGGGCTAGCATAGTAAGCAGGCTGCCAGTCAATATCTGGTTTATTGACTGGCAACTTTAAGTATTACATCAATTTAAAGCTTCTTACTTGCTCATCCAGTGAACGCGCTAGATTTAACAGCTCCTCACTTACTTTTTGGTTATCGTTAGCATCCACTAATGACCGCTCAGCGTTATCACTAATACCAATAACACTCCTATTTATTTCCTCTGCGGCTAAGTTTTGTTGTTCTGTCGCGTCGGCTATTTGAATATTAAGTTGATTTATTTCATTCATCTGCATAGAAATATCTTTTAAAGCTTGAGCAACATTTTTTACTTGTTGCGCTCTAGCATCAGCCTCCTCACACGATTCACCCATGGTTTTAACCGTTTGCGCCGCTTCGGATTGCAGTTTGTCGATTGTGCGACGAATTTCATCGGTGGATGCATGAGTACGAGTTGCCAATGTACGTACTTCATCAGCCACCACAGCAAAGCCCCGCCCAGCTTTACCTGCACGTGCGGCTTCAATCGCAGCATTAAGAGCTAACAAATTGGTCTGTTCAGCAATACTGCTAATCACTTCGAGTACTTTTCCTACCTCAAGTGTTTGTACTTGTAGTTGACTTACTTGCGCTGCAGCTTGGCGAACATCGTCTGCTAATTGATTAATACTGAGTTCTGTTTGTTCAGCAACATGCATACTTTGTTGTGCAAGTTCATTACTGTTTTCTGATTTTTCAGAGGCAAAGTGAGTGGTGTTTTTTACTTCATTAGAGGAGCTCTCTAGTTCGTTTATAGCAGCTGCCACGGAGTCTGTATTTTTCTTTTGCTCTAAAATAGCGCGCTCAGTAGTATCCGCTGAGGTATAAATTTTTTCTGCTGAGTGGATCAATATTTTTGATGAATGAGATACTTGAGCAATATTATCTTTAAAGGTAGCGATCATCTTATTAAAGCTGGTGGCGAGCCAACCCAGTTCATCTTCAGCGCTATCGTCAATTCGCAGGCTTAAATCTTTGTTGGTTGTAGCTAAATGCATAGCATGACCTAGCTTTTTAAGGCGTACAATAAAAATTTGTCTAAACATAATGCCCAGTAATACAAAGGCAATAATAAAAATAATAGAGAGTAATGCGGTATTTACTAGGGTGTTGTAAGTCACCGCATTATCAATATCAGCTAATGAGTAACTAATTTTAACTACGCCGAGTACATCACCTTCTTGTGCTTGATGACAGCCAAGGCAATTAGTGCCTTTATAATCGCTACTGGCAAACATAGGGCGCAGAAAAGTCATACTGCGGCTATTATTTTGCTGATCAATTAGCAATGTTTCCTTGCCTTTTAAAGCCTCGCGTTCGATATCGTTGCTCGGCGCTTGATTTTTATTGCCCGGCCCATAAAGTTTATTAACAATTGGGGAGCGAATAATATGCGCATCTTCAATATTTGGGTGCTTGCGTAGTTTTTGGCTTAATAGCTCTCTATTTGCCATGGTGCCTGTGATCATCAAAGTATTGATAGAGTCAAAGTAGTTATCAGCAAGAAGCTTAATATTTTCTGCAACAGTGTCTTGCGCAAGCGTTCGTTGTTGGCTTGAGCTACTAAGAATACTGGCAATTAACACAATAATGCCTGTTAGGGCCAATAGGGCATAAATTTTATGTTGGATTGATTTCACACGCACGACGCTTTTTCTAAATATTTGACCACGTATTATCTATATTTAAAAAAAGGCCGTTTTGACTTAGCGCAAATAACGTGCAGTTAAAGAGAAGTGCTAGTGCTGATTAATCATATGACTGGCAAGTTGTGCCAAAGATTTACGTAACCCTTCTCGTAATAAGGGATTATCAATTTCCGCGTCTAACGCTTTATTCATGCAATACATCCATTGATCTCGTAAATCTTGATCAATTGGAAAAGGCATATGGCGTTTACGCAGCATAGGGTGACCATGTTTTTCAACAAACAAGTCTGGGCCGCCTAACCACCCTGATAAAAACTCAAAAAACACTTGGCGAATACGGTCCAATGGTTGAGGATGCATATCATATAACGGTTTAGCGTATTCATCGCTGGCCATAATGTCGTAGAATCGATTCGCAAGTGCTAAAGCACCAGCTTCTCCACCCATCAGTTGATAAGGTGTTTTTTCTGGCGTTGGTGCTTGCTGTTGTTCTGGTGGTTTCGATTTTGAAAAGAATCGTTTAATCATAGTTTTATCATCATTAATTAGCAGTAAGTTACGAGGTAATGTTACTGCACAAAGAGGTTGCTCAAGTATGGACAAATATGCAGTTTTTGGAAATCCTATTAAACATTCAAAATCCCCTGCGATACATCAGCAATTTGCAACCTCATTGGGCGAACAAATCGAATACAGCGCAATATTAGCACCGATTGATGGTTTTAAAAAAGCCGTGGCCGATTTTTTTGCCACAGGCGGTAAAGGAGCTAATGTTACAGTGCCATTTAAAGAGCAAGCATTTGCGCTAGTTGATGAGCGAACTGAATTGGCAACCATTGTCGGAGCAGTAAATACTATTAAGTTATTAGATGATGGGCGCTTGCTAGGTGACAACACCGATGGCATTGGTTTTGTGAACGATCTGCTTGCGAATCAGGTTACCATTAAAGATAAACGGGTCTTACTTATAGGTGCCGGAGGCGCTGCACGTGGCGTGGTTTTACCGTTATTGGCACAACAGCCGAGTGAAATCATTATAGTCAATCGTACGGCAGCAAAAGCTAAGGAACTAGCTGAATTATTTGCCCAATACGGTAATGTAACTGGCTATGGTTTTGATGATTTGCCAGTAAGTGATTACTCGCTAATTGTAAACTCTACATCTAGCAGTATGCTTGGTGAATTGCCTGCGCTTGATAAAAAACACCTTGATGGCTGTGAACATGTTTATGATATGTTTTATTCACAGCAAAATACGCTGTTTATGCAATGGGCTCAGGGCTATAAGGCTAATATTAACGTACTTGATGGAAGTGGCATGCTAGTAGGGCAAGCTGCACAAGCCTATTTTGTGTGGCGCAATAATATGCCTGAAATACTCCCTGTTGTTCGGGCATTAAAAACCGGAGAGCTTGCATGAATCAAGCAATCCAATTTATCGACCGATTTGAATTTAACTTACAATCCCAGCTGTTAACGTTTTTTGCTCAAGTAAGTGGCTTAATGGTTGAATGTGTCATTGACACACACACGCTAGCATTGGCTGACCAACAAGCTGCAAAGTTACATTTTGAACAGGCGCGTTTTGACTATGAAGATATAGCCGAGCAACTAATCGAGAATGAAGAATATAACTCGGCAGGACAAATCATTGTTTCAGTGCTGAGTTAATCCTCAGCTAGATACTCATCTTTAAGCTCAACATAATTAGTTGCTGATATTTTTAAAAAACTCAGCTCTTGCTCGGTTAAAGGGCGCGCCTGCTTTACTGGACTACCCACATAGAGAAAGCCCGATTCCAAGCGCTTGTTTGGTGGAACTAATGAACCGCCACCAATTATCACATCATCTTCAACAATGGCATTATCCATTACAATCGCGCCCATGCCGACTAAAATACGATTCCCCAAACAACAGCCGTGCAACATAACCTTGTGACCAACGGTAACATCATCACCAATAATTAATGGATAACCATCTGGGTTACTTTTACTGGCACGCGTTAGATGTAACACGCTGCCGTCTTGCACGTTAGTACGTTCACCAATGCGTATATAGTTAACGTCCCCTCGTGCTGCTACTAATGGCCATACACTACTATCTTCACCTAATGTGATATCACCAACTAAAACAGCCGACTCATCTATATAAACAGACTGGTTAAAACGAGGAGTAATTCCTTTATAAGAACGGATTGCCATAAAACACCTAATAAATTAAGAATAAGTTCAATAGTAAGAGGTAAATAGTGTAGCAGTAGAGCCTATAAAATGGCCAGCTAGGATCTGTGCTGTATACTAAACTAGCACTTTTGAGCTGTTTAGCGCGTAAATTGAACGAACAGCACTTTATTTCAAGTTTTCTTTAAAAAACGCTTGCGTAAAATTCGCCGCGCCCTATAATGCGACCCCACTGAGACGGCAGCAGGCAACGCTTAAGCTGCAAGAGTTAATCAGTTAGTCGAGTAAAACTTGAGTTTAGATTTTTAAGAAAGTTTAAAATTAAGTGTTGACAAAAAAATAGGAAAGCGTAATATGCGCAGCCCTAGCGAGATAAAGTTTAACTTTAACCGCAACGTTCTTTAACAATATAAAGCAAT
>NZ_JACJDT010000219.1:0-300 GCF_014163675.1 Pseudoalteromonas sp. SR44-5 | reverse complement strand
ACTAGAACGCGCGAGTAAACGTATTATCGAACGTCACCAATCACAAGATAGCCTGAGCGAAGAGTTGATAACACAGGATTTAAAGCAAAAAGAAAAGCTGGATAAAAGTGCAGATAAAATCACGGAGTTCTTAGCGACCCACGAGGAAAAAACGGGCAGCAAAGGCAAGCCCATTAAAAGTAATATTACCGACCCTGATAGCGCGAAAATGACCACGTCAAAAGGTACAATCCAAGGCTACAACGGGATAGCGATAAATGACGATAAACATCAAGTTATACTGCAAGCACAGGCATGGGG
>NZ_JACJDT010000218.1:0-302 GCF_014163675.1 Pseudoalteromonas sp. SR44-5 | reverse complement strand
GTATGATTACTCATCACTGCATATGCGCAAACATCAATACAAAACACGTTAGAAAGAGCCAATAGCTTCTCTTCAACCCAACACCTGCGATGCTCATATGATTGGCCAGTAAAACGATCTTCGCCACATAGATAGGCTCGACGTACGCACCTAGAAATACAATGATAGTACTTTGTATCAGCCAAACTTATCTGACGCTTTCTCGCAATAGCCATGTGACAACCTGCTCGTTTATTGTGCTAATAATAAAATTAGTACATAACTGATACATTGCAAATCATAAGGTGGGTGTCTTCTTAGCA
>NZ_JACJDT010000217.1:0-307 GCF_014163675.1 Pseudoalteromonas sp. SR44-5 | reverse complement strand
TCTGTTTTTGGATCTCCCTATAATGCGACCCCACTGAGACGGGAAACGCCAACGCATAGCGAGGCACGAACAACTCAGAGAGTTAAATAAAACTTAGGTTTTAAATATTCGCAAGAAAGTTTAAAGCTAAGTGTTGACTCGAAAAATAAAGGATGTATTATACGCATCCCTAGCGACAATGTCGCAACGTTCTTTAACAATATAAAGCAATCATCTGTGTGGGCACTCGTACAGATTGAGTTCTAACAGCCGAGCTTAGTTCGCTAAGCAAGGCAAAAAATTTAGAGTCTCAATGTGATTTCTCGAA
>NZ_JACJDT010000216.1:0-313 GCF_014163675.1 Pseudoalteromonas sp. SR44-5 | reverse complement strand
ATCACTATACACAAATCAAAACGGTGCGAGTACACATTGATTATCATGTTGAAATAGAGAAACATTATTACAGTGTGCCGTATCAGTGGGTTAAGAAACAATTACGCGCACACATAACCAATCAGTTAGTACAGCTTTATCATGACGATACCTTAATCGCACAGCATCCGCGCTCACATCGTTTAGGCGGGCATACAACACAGTCTCATCATATGCCTCTGGCGCATCAAAAACAGCATGAGCAGTCACCGATAAATTTACGCTCATGGGCATTAAGTATTGGGGAGTATACCCACCAAGTTATTGAGTTACA
>NZ_JACJDT010000215.1:0-339 GCF_014163675.1 Pseudoalteromonas sp. SR44-5 | reverse complement strand
ACAATAGCGTTTTGGACCCACCTGACCCCATGCCGAACTCAGTAGTGAAACGAAACAGCGCCGATGATAGTGTAGCATTTGCTATGTGAAAGTAGGACATTGCCAGGCTCCAAATTGAGAAAGCCGCTTCAGAAATGAAGCGGCTTTTTTACGTCTGTAGGAAAGCTAATGGCTTCGAGCCGTCAGCAGCGCAGTGTTATACCAATCTGCCAAATTATACCAATCTGCCAAATTATGTGATCTAATTAGCACACTGATACCTATCTACTTTTACTAAATTGAACTTAGAAAAATCCAAGCAACTTTTAGCTTTATCACGTAAAGAGCCTAATGCGAGAA
>NZ_JACJDT010000214.1:0-339 GCF_014163675.1 Pseudoalteromonas sp. SR44-5 | reverse complement strand
CCCTGTGTCGCTTGTATATCAGTGACCTCAATGTTTAACGGGGAAAGCAGTGGTGCATATTCTGGTAATGCAGCAACAACAGTGCGTGATTGGCTGTAAGCGTCTTTGGCCTTACCGAGCTCATTCAAAAAGTGAGTGTCATTTTCACGGTTAGGGTTTTGTGTTAACTCAGCTAACAACGCTCTATAGTGCGCACGCTGCTTAACAAATAACGTTACCACTTCAGGCTCATTACCTGTTAATTGTGAGGCTTCTAATTTATAAGCAAGCTCTCTACCTTGTACGCAGTGGATAAGCTTAAGGGCTAGGCTAATCTCGTTATTCTTCAAGGAAAAAGCC
>NZ_JACJDT010000213.1:0-340 GCF_014163675.1 Pseudoalteromonas sp. SR44-5 | reverse complement strand
C
This sequence comes from Pseudoalteromonas sp. SR44-5, assembly GCF_014163675.1. Lineage (NCBI taxonomy): Bacteria > Pseudomonadati > Pseudomonadota > Gammaproteobacteria > Alteromonadales > Pseudoalteromonadaceae > Pseudoalteromonas > Pseudoalteromonas sp. SR44-5. Next base: position 339 of record NZ_JACJDT010000213.1, on the reverse strand, counting down.
AACAATTAAATAAGGCCTGATATTTTCTTCTACTTCTCCTGTGCTTATCCATGCATAAGCAGGTAAATTTTTAGCTAATTTATAACCATTTTTATTTATTGCCAGTTCACCGTAGTAAATTCTGCTCTCTGACTTATCTAACCACTCAACCGCTACTTTTTCTGGGAATTTTTGATCGTAAACACCAACCATAGCTCCCGCTGTGGCTCGACAACAAGACATAGTTCCTGCGGGTACATCCCACTGGTCATCAAACTTAATTAAAGTCACGAATATATCATTACCTTCATCCGTTGAACCCGATACAACCATATAATCTATTTCACCTGTTGTTGCACA
>NZ_JACJDT010000212.1:0-341 GCF_014163675.1 Pseudoalteromonas sp. SR44-5 | reverse complement strand
ATTCCAAACTTGGGATTGGCTATAAAAGCAAAACGAATTGAAATTATGATTCGCGAGCAAACACAAATTCAACTTGAAAAAATAGGTGGGCTAAAATATTTAAATGCCCAAGCTATTGAACGCGGCAGGCAAGGTGGTCAAAACAAAGCTCTTAAACAAAAAGAAGTTGTGTTTTTTGTTTTAAGGGAATACGAAAATAACTATATGAATTCAAAGCATAGCCAAGCCCGTGCTGCAAAAATGATAAAAGATAAAACCAATGAGCACATCCAAAACACACCAGAACTAAGGGCACAACTTCAGCCGTTTAGCGAAACCTCTGAAGCCGTTTTGAAATGGAT
>NZ_JACJDT010000211.1:0-344 GCF_014163675.1 Pseudoalteromonas sp. SR44-5 | reverse complement strand
GTACTAATTACCCGTGAGGCTTAACCATACAACGCCAAACGCGTTTTATGTGATAGTTGATAGCGCAAGAAGTTAATAGACTAAAGTAGATTTACTGAAAACTTTATTATCAGAATTCCAAATTTATAAGGTGACTCTTAGCGCGTAGCGTTAAAGTTGAGGCACCTTGCGCAAAGGAAATGTAAGCACTACGTGCTTTGTCATAACTCCTTTGCACCCTATTTGCTTGGTAACAATAGCGTTTTGGACCCACCTGACCCCATGCCGAACTCAGTAGTGAAACGAAACAGCGCCGATGATAGTGTAGCATTTGCTATGTGAAAGTAGGACATTGCCAGGCTCCA
>NZ_JACJDT010000210.1:0-344 GCF_014163675.1 Pseudoalteromonas sp. SR44-5 | reverse complement strand
AGAGGAGCCTTCAATCAATCGAACTACTGTATAAAAGACTTTGGTTGCAGCCAAAGCTTGGGCCTCACATTACCCGAACTAGGTTAAAATAATAATTAATTTATGGGTTTATTATCCATACAAGCACTTCAAACGGAACAAAAACAGTTGGTTAGGTTCCGCTTCGCTTCACATTATAACCAACAATTTTTGTCCGCTTAAGTGGGCGTTGAGGCTGTGGAATTACTCTTTCTAGGAACTGATTTTACATATTCGGCTTGATTGTTTTCTAACCTTGAATCTACCTGTCCGCTGTGATCTAATAGATATTATTCACCCACGGTAAATTGTTATGGCCAACTACA
>NZ_JACJDT010000020.1:0-73513 GCF_014163675.1 Pseudoalteromonas sp. SR44-5 | reverse complement strand
CTTACAGCTTACAGCTTACAGCTTACAGCTTTATATAACCGACCCAAGTTGGAAAATAGGTAAGTACATGGCAATAATTAAACCGCCAACCAGTACGCCGAGTACCGCCATAATAAGCGGCTCTAAGAGGCTCGATAGGCCATCTACTGCATCATCAACTTCTTGCTCATAAATAGTGGCGACTTTTGCTAGCATGCCATCTAAAGAGCCTGACTCTTCACCTATGGCGACCATTTGTATCACCATATCAGGGAATATTTTTGAGTTGCGCATCGCCCAGTTCATTTGATTACCTGAGCTTACTTCAGCTTTGATATCTAAAATAGCATAACGATAAACTGCGTTACCTGAAGCGCCAGCAGCAGAGTCCAGCGCATCAACTAGCGGTACACCCGCCGCAAAGGTGGTCGAAAGCGTACGGGCATAGCGTGCCACCGCAGCTTTATTTAAAATCATACCAATTACGGGTAATTTTAAAATAGCACGGTCGTTGGCATCGCGTAGTTTTTTGCTTTTTAGTAGCGCTTCCTTATAAGCGTAACCAAAACCAAAGAGCGCAATCAATATAATCCACCAATACTCTTGCATGAACTCAGATATACCAATCACCATTAAGGTAAAAGCGGGGAGTTCAGCCCCAAAACCGGCAAAAATATCTTGGAACTGAGGTACAACAAATATAAGCAAAATAGAGGTAACAATACCGGCTATAACAAGCACTGATATTGGGTAAAACATTGCTTTTTTAATTTTTGACTTTAGCGCTTCTGATTTTTCTTTATAAAGCGCAATGCGGTCAAATATTTTATCCAGTGCGCCTGATTGCTCACCAGAGGCAACTAAATCACAGTATAAGTCATCAAAATGACGGGGATGTTTACGCAGTGCGTTAGATAAAGTACCACCGGCTTTTACTTCATCGCCGACGGTTTCCATTAATTTAGTGACGCTTTTATTAGTCGAGCCAGAACCAATCATTTCAATTGATTGAATCAGCGGTACACCTGCCATTAACATAGTGGCAATTTGCCGCGTAACTAAAGCAATATCTTTTGCTGTAATTTTTTGAATATTTTGAATACCAAACAGCGGTTTTGCTTTACGTTTTACTTTTGAAGGAGTAATACCTTGTTTGCGAAGCTGCGCTTTAACTAATGCTATACTTGCACCTGTTGACTCACCTTCTAAACGTTTACCCCGAGCACTAACGCCTACCCACTGAAAGGTGTCGAGTCCTTTCTGTTCTTGTTTTTTAGCCATAAAAGTATCCCGCAGGTTTATATTTTAATAAAGTAGACTTTATAGTTGTAAGCATAACTTAAACTAATGATCCTTGGTAGAAAAGTTGTCTAACTTCTATATTCTTTGACCCACAGACCAAAAGCGTGGTCCATAAATATAGCCTTTGTCCGGATCTATGCTGTTATATATATGAATGGCCTTATTTAAATAAAAACACCAGCCAATTATAAGTATAATTGTAATAATTATTTTCCAGTAGTTATTAACAGAAACAGAAACAGTAACCCTAACCCTATCCATTTTTCTAACTCTTGCTAACAATAATCCCCAAATTATAAATAGTAGCGTTTGGGAAACCGGCATAACGTGCACACCAGAGCAAAAAGAATAAGTAATACCAATTAAAAATGAATAAAATAAACTCTCAGTAATAATATCTTTTTGATATCTTTTTATGTGATATGCTGCTTTTTTTATGGTTAAATAAACAGCAGTAGATAAGCATATTAATGCAATCCCTCCCCACTCATTTAAAGTTTCAACTATTGAATTATGAGGGTGGCTAAACGGAGCTGAACTTCCAAGTGACATCTCAAATATCCCTGGTCCGTTGCCAATAAAAATATGCTTAAAAGTAAAGTTGTTGAGTGTTGTTAACCATAAATCAATGCGACCAGATGTACTTGTTCTTGTTATATCAGCCCCACCAGGATTTAGAGAGTTTAAACTATAAAAAGCTATAAGGCTCAGAGTCAAGCATATTAGTCCAGTAAAAATCTGTTTTTTTAATGTGCTTTTTAAAATAAGTGCAAGAAGTGATATCACCAAAAAAGATAATAAAGCACCTCTAGCTTGGCCAATAAGTATAAGTAATAAATTTAAAAATAAAACAAAAAATACAATGCGTTGAATGTCTTTGAATTTAAGTAATAGTATTAAAAAAGGAAGAACAAAAACTTGTACTTGATTAAAAAATCTAATGTTTATAAATCCTGAGTAGATTATGTATGGATTTAAAGGCTGTTGTTCAAAAAGAGTAAAAATAATATTAAGCAGACAAACCAAAACTAAGCCCGTATGGGCTATTACTAAAGCATATATTAATATTAGAGCTGAACTCTTATCATTCAATGAACTTATCAAGCTCAGTGCGATAACTAGTAAGAAAATATGGGAAGTGTAAAAAAGGGAGAAAATAATTTCATCACTGAATATTGAAGAGATAACACCAATAAAGATAAATATTAAAAAGAATGCAGTGATATTTATGTTTTCTTTTTCTAAATATATAACGTTTTCTTTTATGTATAGGTTAATAGTAAAGATAAAACTCAAACCTAATAATAAAGCTATTTGTAAAATTCGTTGATGGTTATGATAGTCATAAGATAGTAATGGGATAAATGGTGTTAGCGATAATAAAAAAAAGGCTATGACGAGTGTGAGAACTATTAATTTTTGAGATTTCATTGTTTCACTAAAAATAAAGCGCCAAATCGGCGCTTTATTGAAAATTTTATAAAATTAAGATTGTGGGCAACTCTTTGGTGCTAATGATTTATCACCAGTTATGCCTGCTGTAGCACATGACCACGAGCCAGTAGCGGCATCTCTAGTCCAAGTGACTGTAGCACCATTAACTTGTGTTGGAGCATTAACTATTTTACATACAATAGTAGTACCTGTTGCAGTTATAGTGCAATTCTTAGTCGAAGTGTTTTTAATGCTTTTCAAATCAGAAATACCTGTAATAGTCTCTCCGTTATTCTTTTTAATTTCAAACTCAGTCTTTGCACCTGTTATTTCAGCTAAACCGGCTGTTAATTTTGAAGATGCTTGGTAGTCTGAATAAGCTGGCAACGCTACCGCTGCTAAAATACCGATGATTGCTACTACAATCATTAATTCAATTAGGGTAAAACCCTTTTGACTTTGTTGTGTCATTTTTTCCATGTTCCTCTCCTAAAGGATAGTGTTTTTTGTAAGCTAAATAAATTATGTTAGTAAAGTGTGTAATCACGTTAGCTATTGTAACTGCTTTATCTTACGGTTTTTTTAAAATCGTTAAATTACTAATACCTAACCCAGTGCCTAGCTAAATAATGCTGGATAGGTTTTAGCAACTATTAAAATTACTCTGTTAGATCTACTTTAGCACTAAAACAGCTGATTGAAAGCGGCTTTAACTGCATTTCATCGAATTTTAAAAACTTTCTTCACCCACTACTTGGTATTAATGTTGTTTATTTAACTCACAGCTTTCATCAAAGTAGCCATGCGGTGTAAAACAATACCCGAAAGTAGTTCTTTAGAATTGGTTGAAAGTTAATTCATTCATCCTAGAGGCTTACATTAGCACTATTTCGTATTATATAAAGCACTAAAATTAACATTTTGTTACAGTGTAAGCCTTTCGGCGTATTTAATGCTTTTTTAATCAGTTTGTCAACGCATTAGGGAAACATAATATTTGTTATTTAGTTTGATTATTACTCAAAACGCATTGACAAATCGATTGACTGTAAATTTTTTGTAAGTGCCCCGCTGGATATAAAATCAACCCCAGCCTGTGAGTAGGTGCGCAGTGTTTCTAGGGTCATATTACCCGAAACTTCTAATTTAGCGCGCTTATCGGTCAGTACTACTGCTTGTTGAATTTGCTCAACGCTAAAGTTATCCAGCATTATAATATCAGCACCGGCTATAATGGCTTGATCTAGCTCAATAAGTGATTCGACTTCTACTTCTACCGGTTTAGTTGGATGATTAAGTTTTGCTTGCGCTACGGCTTTATCGATGCCACCGCAGGCGGCAATGTGGTTTTCTTTAATTAAAAACGCATCAAATAAGCCAATGCGATGATTTGCGCCACCGCCACATTTGACCGCGTACTTTTGTAATGCACGTAGGCCCGGAATGGTTTTACGGGTATCGAGTAGTTGGGTGTTGGTGCCACTGAGTTCTTTTACATAATGCGCTGTGGTGGTGGCTGTACCTGACAAGGTTTGTACAAAATTAAGTGCTGTACGTTCGGCTGTTAAAATAGCGCGGGCAGAACCTATTGCTGTAAATAAGGTATCGTTAGCTTTAACTGTATCACCATCATTTACCAATACATTAACTGCTACACTCGGATCAACTTGTTTGAATACTTCTAAGATAATGTCTTTACCGCAAAACACGCAATCTTCACGGGTGATCACTTTGGCATTAGCATGCTGCGCCGCTGGAATTAATTGCGCGGTGATGTCGCCTTGTTCGGCTGTTTGGTAATTTAAATCTTCATCAAGGGCAAGTTTAACCAATTGGCTTAAAAGGCTGTGTGGGATAGACATTATAAAAGCTCATTATAATTAGGAAATTGCACAAATTTTACATGGTTTGAAAGTGAAAGAGAAGGCTGAAGCTATAAGTTTGATTAGGTTCTAGAGAGTGAGGTTCTAGGTTTTAGGAAGTGACTAGATGCTAGGGCATATTCGAAGCACGTTGCTCGAAGTCCGTGGCATTTGTTCTTCTCATTCACTTCTCTTTGTGCAAAAGTCTTTTAGTGATTTATTCACCACAGAGATCATCGAGCTCACAGAGGAAAAACCAATAGGTAATAGTGATTAACTTTACTTTTGTCTTCTCGGTGTAGCAAAGCGCCTCGGTGGGCTCGGTGGTGAAATAGTGTGTCTGTATAAATGTAAAAACAGTCGCGAGGTAAACTCGCTGCTACCAATGCGTAGATGCGGGTTTACCCCGCGCAATTAAAATTTATTCACAAAGAGGACAAGAGACGCTGCGCTTTTGAGGAAAATAGGAACTAGGTTCTAGGGAAGTGACTAGCTGCTAAGTGAACTTACAGCCGGCAGCTCGTTACCCTTAGCCCGTGGCTTTCTGTTCTCGGTGGTGAAATTGGTTTGTCTATGTAAATGTAGAAACAATCGCGAGGTAAACTCGCTGCTACTGGCGCAAAACAATGAAAGTGCTTTGCTGTTATTCTACTTGGAAATCTATTAGCATCTGACTATGCATTTATTTACAGGCCATTATGAATATAAACTATGAAAATAAACTCTTTTGGTGTCGTTAGTACCGCTATCCAGCGACCAAGTACGCATTTTGATGAGCGCCCACTAGGTGAGGAAATATCTTTATTAGTGATTCATAATATTTCCTTGCCAGCAGGGCAGTTTGCCACGCCGTTTGTGGATGATTTGTTTATGGGATGTATTGATTGCCAAGCACACCCTAGCTTTGCTGATTTAAAGGGGTTGAGAGTTTCAGCACATTGTTTTATTAAACGCAGCGGTGAAATAGTTCAATATGTGCCTTTTAGTAAACGTGCTTGGCATGCTGGCCAGTCTGAGTTTTTAGGACGTAGTCAGTGTAATGATTTTAGTATTGGTATTGAGCTTGAAGGTACAGATACAACGGCGTATACCCAAAATCAATATAATGCATTACAATCCTTAACTAAGACATTGATATATAAATACCCAGCTATCACTCGCGAGCGTATTGTTGGCCATTGTCACATTGCATCAGGGCGAAAAACAGACCCTGGAGACAGTTTTGATTGGAATCATTATTTTGCTGCTATATTTTAACTAGCGCCAATTTGGAAAGAGAAAAGTATGATCTTAATTTCTATAATAATAGCTCTGATATTAGAGCGTTTAGGTGCCCGATCTGATTATTGGCAAATAAGCTATTACGCGCAAGGCTATTTAACACGTTCAAAAAAACAGCTTGGCGAGCAAGGTCTATTCAATTCGCCTGCAGGATTTATTATTTGGCTGTGTTTGCCGGTATTACTTGTGGCGGTTATTTTTACCTTATCTGATTTTGTATTATGGCAGTTAGCCATTAATGTGGCTGTGCTGCTGGTTTGCTTTGGCTGTGCTAAACAACGTGCTTTATATAAGTCCTATTTAAATGCGCTAACCCGTGATGATCAGCAAGCGGCAACCTTATATGCACTGCAAATGGGGCAAAAGAAAACGGAAGAGCAAAAAGGCGGCGAAACTTTTGGACAAACGTTGGCTTGGGTAAACTTTCGTTTTTATTGTGCAGTTATTTTTTGGTTTGTAATATTAGGCGTACCTGGCGCGACCTTGTATGCATTAGTACGTACTTTTGCTGATTTAGTGCAGGACGACCATAAAGTTGTGTATGCCAAACGTTTTAAACTTATTCATTCATTATTATTTTGGCTTGATTGGTTACCAGCCAGAATCGCCAGCTTTGGTTATCTAGTAATAGGTAACTTTAATAAAGGCACCAGTTGCTGGCTGCATTATGCACTCGATTTTACAGTGAGTAACCGTAAAGTGGTTACTAATACCGCGCTTGCCGCAGAGCAAATAGAACAGCAACATTTTGGTTGCGCGTATGAAGCAACTTGTATGATGAAGCTTGTAAAACGAAATGTGTTGTTTTACTTGGTGTTGATTGCCTTGTTTACTTTATTTGGTGGTTTAGCGTAAATAAACAGATGCTAGGTTTTAGGGAAGTAATTGTCGCGAGGTAAACTCGCTGCTACCCGCGCAATTAAAATTTATTCACAAAGAGGTTAAGAGCCGCTGCGCTTTAGAGAAGTAATTATAAAAGTAGTGGCTAGGTGTTTGAGTCTATTCGCAGCTCGAAGCCCGTGGCGTTTTTTTCATTTGCGCTCATTCACTTCTCTTTGTGCAAAAGTCTTTTATTGATTTATTCACCACAGAGAGCACCGAGTTAATAGAGGAAAAACCTGTTAGTAATTAACTTTACTTTTGTATTCTCTGTGTAGCGCGTAGCGCCTCCTGCCCTCAGTGGTGAAATTGGCTGTCTATGTAAATGTAGAAACAGCCGCGAGGTAAACTCGCTGCTACCAATGCGTAGGCGCGGGTTTACCCCGCGCAGTTTAATTTATTATATAGTACACTTCGAGTTCAAAAAAACTCGCCCACTAGTTTTTGATTATCTGGTCAGACCATTGTGTTTTTCTATAAAATTCCTTCCTAAACACTGGCTTTATCTCATACTGTTTGATCTTTGTGCAAAATACGTTAGGGTGTTTTTTAAGGTGCGTCGCAGCGAAATTGACAGCAAACTTGCTTTTTGATAACGTATGGCTCAAATTTGGTATGACCAATTTACCTTTTGGTCTAGTCTCTGGGCACAAACTTGGATTTTTCAGGTTACATTTCCACTACAATGCGGACGTTGATTAATGTCTTTAAAGATTAAAGCAGCAAAACTATCGGATGTTATTTTACAGCAACTTGAGAACATGATTCTTGAGGGCTCATTAGCACCGGGTGAGAAACTGCCGCCAGAGCGTGAATTAGCCAAACAATTTGAAGTGTCTCGCCCTTCATTACGTGAAGCCATTCAAAAGCTAGAGGCAAAAGGCTTAGTAACGCGACGTCAAGGTGGCGGAACGTTTGTAAAAAATCAGCTAGAAGAAGGGCTCACTGATCCGTTATTTGACTTGATCAGTAAACATCCTGAATCACAGTTTGATTTATTAGAGTTTCGTCATGCTCTCGAAGGGATTGCAGCTTATTATGCTGCGCTTCGTGGTACTAGCACTGACTTTGCTAAAGTTAAGCAAAGCTTTGAATGCATTGCATTAGCTAATGATGATTTACTACAAAAAGCCAAAGCAATTAACGCGTTTCACTTTAGTGTGGCAGAAGCCTCGCATAATGTGGTGTTACTGCATTTAGTGCGCGGTATGCGGGCATTGCTTGAGCAAAATGTTTTACAAAATTTAACGGTATTGTTAGAGAAGCCGCATATTAGTTCGCGCTTAGCTGAGCACCGCCGTTTATTGATGGATGCAGTGATTGAAGGGAATCCAGAGCAGGCGCGACTTGCCAGTAATGCTCACTTAGCTTTCATTGAAGAAGCGTTATTGGAAGCAGGTAAAGAGCATTCACGAATTGAGCGTAGTTTAAGACGCACAAAGCAAAATTAAGTAACAAAAAACTAAGTTAAAGATAAATAATTTAAGCAAGTGCTGTATATGGCAACACGATTACCACAGTGCTAATTAAGAACATTCGTATTTTAAACATAAGGAAACCTCCATATGTCTGAAGTCAATAAAATTGACGTAGACGCGCTAGAAACACAAGAGTGGTTACAAGCTCTTGAATCAGTTGTGCGTGAAGAAGGTGTTGAACGTGCTCAGTTTTTACTTGAGCAAGTATTAGAGCAAGCCCGTTTAGACGGTGTTGATATGCCAACAGGTATCAACACAAACTACGTTAATACGATCCCGGTAGATCAAGAACCTGCTTACCCAGGGGACGTAAACCTTGAGCGCCGTATTCGTTCTATTATTCGTTGGAACGCAATCATGATTGTATTGCGTGCTTCGAAAAAAGACCTCGACCTAGGCGGCCATATGGCGTCTTACCAGTCATCAGCGGCGTTTTATGAAGTATGTTTTAACCATTTCTTCAAAGCCCCAAATGATGTAGACGGCGGTGACTTAGTTTATTATCAAGGTCATATTTCTCCGGGTATTTATGCACGTGCATTTGTTGAAGGTCGTTTATCTGCTGCGCAGCTTGATAACTTCCGTCAAGAAGTTGATGGCGAAGGTTTACCATCTTACCCACACCCTAAATTAATGCCTGAATTCTGGCAGTTCCCTACGGTATCTATGGGTCTTGGTCCTATCGCGTCTATTTACCAAGCGCGCTTCTTAAAGTACCTAGATGGTCGTGGCTTAAAAGACACTAAAAACCAACGTGTATACGCGTTTTTAGGCGATGGCGAAATGGATGAGCCAGAATCGCGTGGCGCTATTTCTTTTGCTGCTCGTGAAAAACTAGACAACCTTTGTTACTTAATTAACTGTAACTTACAGCGCCTAGATGGCCCAGTAATGGGTAATGGTAAAATCATTCAAGAGCTTGAAGGTCTATTCAAAGGCGCTGGCTGGAATGTGATCAAGCTAGTGTGGGGCAGCGGCTGGGATATCCTACTAGCTAAAGACACCACAGGTAAGTTATTGCAATTGATGAACGAAACAGTCGATGGCGATTACCAAACTTATAAAGCTAAAAATGGCGCGTACGTACGTGAACATTTCTTTGGTCGTTACCCTGAAACAGCAGCACTTGTTGCTGATATGACAGATGACGAAATCTTCGCGCTTAAGCGTGGTGGTCATGAGCCATCAAAATTATTCGCTGCATTCAAAAAAGCAGAAGAGACCAAAGGTCGCCCAACAGTTATCCTAGCTAAAACTGTAAAAGGTTACGGCATGGGTGAAGCGGCTGAAGGTAAGAATATTGCTCACCAAGTGAAAAAAATGGACATGTCACACGTTGCCCATTTACGTTCACGTTTAGGTCTTGATGATTTAGTAACTGAAGAGCAACTTGCAGAACTTCCTTATTTAACACTTGAAGAAGGTTCGGCTGAGCACAAGTACTTACATGCTCGCCGTGATGCACTTAAAGGTTATACGCCAAAACGTATTCCTAACTTTACTGAAAAGTTAGTACTGCCAGAAGTAGAAGCATTCAAGCCACTACTTGAAGAGCAAAAGCGTGATATCTCTACCACTATGGGCTTTGTTCGTGCACTTAATATCTTATTGAAAGATAAAGGTATTGGTAAAAACATCGTACCAATTATTGCCGATGAAGCGCGTACCTTTGGTATGGAAGGTTTATTCCGTCAAATCGGTATTTATAACCCGCATGGCCAAAACTATACGCCGCAAGACCGTGATATCGTTTCTTACTACAAAGAAGCAACATCGGGTCAAGTATTGCAAGAAGGTATCAACGAGTTAGGTGCAATGTCATCGTGGGTTGCTGCGGCAACATCATACAGCACTAACGATTTACCAATGATCCCATTCTATATCTACTATTCAATGTTCGGTTTCCAACGTGTTGGCGACATGGCATGGATGGCGGGTGACCAACAAGCACGTGGTTTCTTATTAGGTGCTACTGCCGGTCGTACAACATTAAACGGTGAAGGCCTACAGCACGAAGATGGTCACAGCCATATTCTTGCTAACACAGTACCTAACTGTATCTCTTACGATCCAACATACGCTTACGAAGTAGCGGTTATTGTTCAAGATGGTATTCGTCGTATGTACGGTGAAGATCAAGAAAACATTTACTACTACCTAACGCTTATGAACGAAAACTATGCACAACCTGCTATGCCAGAAGGTGCTGAAGAAGGTATTCGTAAAGGTATCTACAAGCTAGAAAGCTACGCAGGCAAAAAAGCCAACGTACAGCTATTAAGCTCAGGTACTATCATGACTGAAGTGCGTAAAGCAGCCGCGATTTTAAGTGATGATTACGGTATTGCATCTGATGTGTATTCAGTAACGTCGTTTAACGAATTAACTCGTGAAGGGCAAGATGTTGAGCGTTTCAATATGCTTAACCCTGAAAGCGAACAGAAGACTGCCTACATCACCAGTGTATTAAATGACTCAGTGACTGTTGCCGCAACGGATTACATGAAAAACTACGCAGAACAAGCGCGTTCATTCATTCCAAGCAGCAACTACAAAGTATTAGGTACCGATGGTTACGGTCGTTCTGATAGCCGTGAAAACCTTCGTCGTCACTTTGAAGTTAACGCCAGCTACGTAGTAGTTGCGACGTTATCTGAACTTGCTAAACGTGGTGAAGTTGAGAAGTCAGTTGTGGTTGAAGCACTTAAAAAGTTCAACATCGACACTAACAAACTTAATCCACTGTACGCATAAGAGGTTTGCAATGAGTATTGAAATTAAAGTACCAGATATCGGTGGCGATGAAGTCGAAGTAACCGAAATTCTAGTGAGCGTTGGTGACAAAGTTGACGTTGACCAATCATTACTAACTGTTGAGGGTGATAAAGCCTCAATGGAAGTACCTGCGGCACAAGCCGGTACTGTAAAAGAAATCAAAGTAAACGTGGGCGACACGGTTACTACGGGTTCTTTAGTATTCTTGTTTGAAGGTGAAGAGCAAGCATCTAGCGAAGCGCCTGCAGAACCAGCAAAATCTGAAGATGCAGCACCTGCTGCGTCTTCAGGTTCAACAACTAAAGAAGTCACCGTACCAGATATCGGCGATGATGAAGTTGAAGTAACGGAAATCATGGTTGCTGTTGGCGACACTGTTGAAGAAGAACAATCTATCTTAAACGTTGAAGGCGACAAAGCGGCAATGGAAGTACCAGCGCCGTTTGCAGGTACTGTTAAAGAAATTAAAGTTGCCGCTGGCGATAAAGTAAAAACAGGCTCTTTAGTGTTTGTTTTTGAAGTGGCTGGTAGTGAGCCTGCAGCTGCGAAAGCAGAAACAGCGCCAGCTCAAGAGTCTGCGCCGGCACAAAGTTCAGCGCCAAGCAGTAAAGAAGTAAACGTGCCTGATATCGGCGGTGATGAGGTTGAAGTCACTGAAGTGATGGTTGCAGTAGGCGATAAGGTTACTGAAGATCAGTCAATCTTAAACGTTGAAGGCGACAAAGCGGCAATGGAAGTACCAGCACCATTTGCCGGTACTGTTAAAGAGATTAAAGTTGCTGCGGGCGATAAAGTATCGACCGGTTCACTTATCTTTGTATTTGAAGTGCAAGGCAGTGCACCTGCAGCTACCGCTGAAAAAACGGCTTCTGAATCTGCACCAGCAGCGAAAGCAGAATCAGCTCCAGCTCCACAAGCAGCGCCTGCAAAAGCGAGCAATGAAAGCTTTGAAAACAATAGTGCGTATGCTCATGCATCGCCAGTTGTTCGCCGCTTAGCCCGTGAGTTTGGTATTAACCTTGCGAACGTAAAAGGCTCAGGTCGTAAAAATCGCGTTGTGAAAGAAGACGTGCAAGACTATGTGAAGAACTTAGTTAAGCAAGTTGAGTCAGGCCAATTAGCGACAGCTTCTGGCAATGCTGGCGGTAGTGAGCTTGGTTTAATTCCATGGCCAAAAGTTGATTTTGCTAAATTTGGTGAAATCGAAGAGAAAAAACTATCTCGTATTCAAAAGCTATCGGGTAAAAACTTACACCGTAACTGGGTGCAAATTCCACATGTTACGCAGTTTGATGAAGCTGATATCACAACTCTTGAAGAGTTCCGTAAAGAGCAAAATGCCCTTAGCGAGAAGAAAAAGCTAGGTGTTAAAATCACCCCGCTGGTATTTGTAATGAAAGCAGCAGCGAAAGCACTTGCTGAGTTCCCTACATTTAACTCATCACTATCTAACGACGGTGAAAGCTTAATTCTTAAGAAGTACATCAATATCGGTGTTGCAGTTGATACGCCAAACGGTTTGGTTGTGCCAGTATTTAAAGATGTTGATAAGAAAGGCATCATTGAATTATCGCGTGAATTAATGGAAGTATCTGTTAAAGCGCGTGACGGTAAACTTACCTCGTCTGATATGCAAGGTGGCTGTTTTACAATTTCAAGCCTTGGTGGTATTGGCGGTACAGCCTTTACGCCAATCGTAAATGCCCCAGAAGTTGCTATTTTAGGTGTCTCTAAATCAGAAATTAAACCTAAGTGGAATGGCAAAGAGTTTGAACCAAAACTAATGGTTCCACTTTCTATGTCTTACGACCATAGGGTGATTGACGGTGCACTAGCGGCACGCTTTACTGTAACTTTAGCAAGTTACATGAGCGATATTCGCCAATTAGTAATGTAAGCAATTGCTGCATGTAGCGAAATAAATAGAATCAAATCCCAGCCAGTTGTTTTTTGCTGGGATTTTTACCATTTGCAATGATACAATATTTGTATATTTTGCATAAATTTTTGATCTGCTCTCCCTTTCTGCCTTGCAGAAACATGGCAGTTAAACTTTAGGGCAGTGTCCCGTTCAAACAATTAAGGTAAAAGCATGAGCAACGAATTAAAAACTCAAGTTGTTGTACTAGGCGGTGGTCCTGGTGGTTATTCTGCGGCTTTCCGTGCTGCTGACTTGGGCTTAGAAGTAACAGTAGTAGAATCTCGCGACACATTAGGCGGTGTATGTCTTAATGTTGGTTGTATTCCTTCGAAAGCACTTTTACACGTAGCTAAAGTAATTGATGATGCAGCAGAAATGTCATCTCATGGTGTTACTTTTGGCGCACCACAAATTGATTTAGATAAAATTCGTTCGTGGAAAGAGTCAGTTGTTAGCCAACTTACTGGTGGCCTAGACGGCATGGCTAAAATGCGTAAAGTTAAAGTGGTTTACGGTTACGGTAAATTCACAGGTAGCAACACGCTTGATGTTGAAGGCGCTGACGGTAAAACAACAATTACTTTTGATAACGCTATCATTGCTGCTGGTTCTAAACCTGTAAACTTACCTTTCATTCCTGAAGATGACCGCGTAATTGATTCAACCGGTGCACTAGAGCTTAAAGACATCCCTGAAAAGCTATTAGTATTAGGTGGTGGTATTATTGGTCTTGAAATGGGTACTGTGTATCGCGCACTAGGTTCTGCAATCGACGTAGTTGAATTTGCTGACCAACTAGTACCAGCTGCTGATAAAGACATCATCAAGATTTACCAAAAATACGTAAGTGATAAATTTAACGTTATGCTATCAACTAAAGTTGTTGGCGTAGAAGCGAAAGATGACGGCTTATACGTTACATTTGAAGGTAAAAACGCACCAGCTGAACCAGTACGTTATGACAAAGTATTAGTTGCTGTTGGTCGTACACCAAACGGTAACTTATTAGATGCTGACAAAGCGGGTGTTAATGTTGATGAGCGTGGCTTCATTAATGTTGATAAGCAACTTAAAACTAACGTTGACCACATCTTCGCGATTGGTGACTTAGTTGGCCAACCTATGCTTGCGCACAAAGCGGTTCATGAAGGTCACGTTGCTGCTGAAGTTATCTCAGGTCAAAAACATTACTTTGATCCGAAATGTATTCCTTCAATTGCCTATACTGATCCAGAAATCGCTTGGGTTGGCGTAACTGAGAAAGAAGCAAAAGAGCAAGGCTTAAGCATTGAAACAGCTGTATTCCCATGGGCTGCATCAGGTCGTGCAATTGCATCTTCTCGTACTGAAGGTTCTACTAAACTGATCTTTGATAAAGAAAGTGGCCGTATTATCGGTGGTGCTATGATTGGTATTAACGCAGGTGAAATGCTGGGCGAAATCGGTCTAGGTATCGAAATGGGCGCTGACGGTGAAGATTTAGCATTAACTATTCATGCTCATCCAACATTGAACGAATCAATCGGTCTTGCAGCTGAAATATTTGAAGGTTCAATCACTGATTTACCAAACAAAAAAGCAGTTAAAAAGAAGAAGTAAGTTCTTTTAGTTAATTGTTTAAAAACCCAAGCCACGGCTTGGGTTTTTTGTTTTATAGGCGCGGGTGTGTAATACGTAATACCTTGTAGGCGCGGGTTTACCCCGCGCAATTAGATTAAAGTTCGTTTAGTGATTAATTCACCACCGAGAACACAGAGAAGAAATAAGTGATTTTTACTTTGGTTTCTCTGTGTAGCGCGAAGCGCCTTTGTGCCCTCAGTGGTAAATAATGGGCTTTATCGCGAGGTAAACTCGCTGCTACCAATACGTAGGCGTGGGTTTACCCTGCGCAAATGTGTTATAATATCCGCCGAACAAATTTAGGTACTATTTTAGGTAATAAACCACGTGAATAAACGCTCTTCTAATTCAGTACTTACTTTGCGTGCCCAGCAAATTAGTGAATCTCGCCGTGAGTTTAATGCTCGTGGCGGTAAAATGGATCGCTGTGAGCGATGCTTAATCGCGAAGCATTACTGTATTTGTGACGGTGTGGAGCAGGCTGATAGTCAGGCGGCGGTATGCTTACTTATGTATCACAACGAGAGTTTTAAACCCTCTAATACAGGGCGATTAATTGCTGAAATTATTCCTGATAATCATGCTTTTCGTTGGGACAGGACTGATCCTGACGATAAACTATTAGCCTTATTAAATGACCCGCAATATCAACCTATGGTGATATTTCCTGCTACAGATGTTGAAGATACTGCACGCGTTATTACTGATGTACAACACCAGCCTAATAAACGTCCCTTGTTTATCTTTTTAGATGGCACATGGCGTGAAGCGAAAAAAATGATCCGCAAAAGCCCTTATCTCGATAATTTACCCGTGCTGTCGATCACCGCTGAAAAACTGTCTGACTATCGCTTACGGGTTGCCCCGCATGCTCACCAACTTGGCACTGCTGAAGTGGCCATTATGGTGTTAGCACTGGCAGGGGAGTCTGATGCAGCAACTAAGCTTGAACAGCATTTTATGAAGTTTCGCGACGCGTATTTGTTAGGAAAGCGCAATAAAGGCAGGCCGACGTAGGTTTTAGTTTATCCCGCGCAAATATATAATTTAGATGCTGGATAAAACTATGTTGCTTCTGTCGCGATGTAAAATCGCTGCTACGACTTTGTGATATCTCGTAGGCGCGGGTTTACCCCGCGCAAATGTGCGACAAAAAATTTAACAACATTTAAGCTATGAGCTATTTTTATACTTTACCTACAAGGATTGGTAGATGTATAAATCACAAAATCTAAGAAAAGGGCGGGTTTCTTTACCACATCACTTTTATGCTATTACCCTCGTTACACATAATCGCAGCAACTACTTTGTAAACTTGGATTTTAATCGTCACATTATAAAACAAATGCAATTATTAGAAGTACAAGAATACCTCAAATCTAATGCGTTTATTATTATGCCAAATCATATCCATTGGCAATTTCAGTTGCTCATTAACAGCCCCTTACCACAAATAATCCGTTGCTTTAAAGGACGAACTGCAGCCGCTTGCCGTGAATTCGGTATTTATAAATTATGGCAAAAAGGGTATTACGATCATTTAATTCGAGATGAAGATGATTTAGTTAAAAATGCGCGTTATATAATCGCGAATCCACTAAGAGCTGGTTTGGTTAAAAATGTTGCTGATTATCCATACTGGGATTGTGTTTATGTATGAGTCTAGCATTTTGGTGATGTAGGCGCGGGTTTACCCCGCGCAATTAGATTAAAGTTCGTTCAGTGATTAATTCACCACCGAGAACACAGAGAAGAAATAAGTGATTTTTTACTTTGGTTTCTCTGTGTAGCGCGAAGCGCCTTTGTGCCCTCAGTGGTAAATAATGGGCTTTATCGCGAGGTAAACTCGCTGCTACGAATGGGCAATATCTCGTAGGCGCGGGTTTACCCCGCGCAAATGCAAAATGTAAATACGGGATAAAATTCAGCCGTGGAACAACCCATGTCGCGATGTAAAATCGCTGCTACGAATGTGCAATATCTCGTAGGCGCGGGTTTACCCCGCGCAAATGAAAAATGTAAGAACGTTATAAAGCTCAGCTGCGGAACAACCCATGTCGCGATATGAAATCGCTGCTACGAATGGGCAATATCTCGTAGGCGCGGGTTTACCCCGCGCAATTAGATTAAAGTTCGTTCAGTGATTAATTCACCACCGAGAACACAGAGAAGAAATAAGTGATTTTTTACTTTGGTTTCTCTGTGTAGCGCGAAGCGCCTCTGTGCCCTCAGTGGTAAATAATGGGCTTTATCGCGAGGTAAACTCGCAGCTACCAATACGTAGGCGTGGGTGGTTTACCCCGCGTAAATGCAAAATGTAAATACGGGATAAAATTCAGCCGCGAAACAACTCCTGTCGCGATATAAAATCGCTGCTACAAATTTGTAATATCTTGTAGGCGCGGGTTTACCCCGCGCAAATGTAAAGTGTAAATACGGGATAAAATTCAGCCTCGAAACAACCTCTGTCGCGATGTAAAATCGCTGCAACGAATAGGCAATATCTTGTTGGCGTGGGTTTTCAGCGTAACATGTAATAAAAAAGCGCGCTGTAACTTAATACACCGCGCTTTTTTAAACTTAAAACTTACCGCTTATAACTTAAAGCTCAGCTCCCAAATCAATGTGATACCACAATTAAGCGAATGGCATCTAACTGCAACTGTGCTTTGCCGATATAACTTGTCAGCTCTGTGCGTTGCTTATCGTAGAAGGTCAGTTCTTCTTCACGGATATTAGGGTTGATCTGTTTCAGCGCCGCTAAACGCGCCTGCTCTTCACTGAGCGATTGTTGCATTTGCTCAAGCGCCGCAGTGCGAATGACTTCTAACTTAGTTTGCGCCATTTCTTGGGCGGTTTTAAGCATTGGGTGAATCGCACTTTGTAATGCGCCAGCTAGTTTACTGGCTGTTTGACGGCCTACCGCAGAAAGCTGCTGATTAAAGCCATCAAAGCCGACGTTATCAGCTAAGTTGTTGCTGGCTTTATCTAGCAAAATACGAATCGGCGTCGGCGGTAAAAAGCGGCCAACTTGCAGCGCTTTTGGTGCCATGGCTGCTGCTACGTAAATTAGCTCAACAAAAAAGGTACCTGGTGGTAATTTTTTGTTTTTAAGTAATGCGACTGACGCAGTACCAAAGTCATCATCACAGATCATGTCTAAGGTGCCTTGCACCATAGGGTGATCCCAGCTGATGAAATGCACATCTTCTTGTGCAAGTGCAGTGTCACGGTCAAATGTGACTGTCATGCCGTCGTCTTTTAAACTTGGGAATGACGGATTTAGCATATGCTCAGTTGGCTTTAAGATAATAGTGTTTTCACCTTTGTCTTCTTGGCTAACGCCAAAGGTATCAAACACGTTGATCATATAACTTGGTAGTTCAAACTGGTTGTCTAGTTTTTCAATATCAACAACCAGCGAGTCTGCGGCACCTTGGCCTGATGAGTGTAACTCAAGCAAACGGTCACGGCCGCTTTCCATTTGTTTACGCAGTACTGCGTTTTGACCGGCTACTTGCTCTAGTAATGGCTCTAGCTCGTCTTCATCACAGTTATGGGCGGCAATAAACTCAAGTAGCTCATCTTTAAACTCTTTATACAAAAGTTGCCCGGTGCTTGAGGTGGTTTCAAAGGCATCTAAGCCTTCGTTATACCAACGCAGTAATACTTCTTGTGCGCTGTTTTCAAAGTACGGTACATGGATGTTGATGTCTTGAGTTTGGCCAATACGGTCAAGGCGACCAATACGTTGCTCAAGTAAATCTGGGTTCAGTGGTAAATCAAATAACACTAAGTGATGAGCAAATTGGAAGTTACGACCTTCTGAACCAATTTCAGAGCACAATAATATTTGTGCATTGTCGTATTCATCAGCAAAGAATGCAGCGGCGCGATCTCGCTCAATAATTGTCATGCCTTCATGGAACACTGAGGCTTTAATCGCTTCGCGTTCACGCAGGATTTGCTCAAGGCTGATAGCGGTTTCGGCTTTAGCACAAATAAGCAGGACTTTTTCGCGTTTAAGGGTTTTTAGGATGTCGATCAACCATTCTACTCGAGGATCAAATTGTCCCCAGCTAGCGCTTTCGCCTTCAAACTCTTGGAATATTTTTTCAGGAAATAGGGCGCGTTGCGCGCTCAGCTCAGCATTTTTAATGCCGCTCATATTGCCCAATACTGAAATTGCCGTTTTATATTGTTTCGGCATCGCCATCGGGTAGGCGTGTAGTTTGCGACTAGGGTAGCCGTCAATGCCGCTACGGCTATTTCTAAATAAAATACGGCCTGTGCCATGGCGATCTAATAACATCGCCAAAATTTCTTTACGGGCAGCTGCGTCGCCATTTTGTGCTTGTTCAAGCACCGTTGTGATATCGGTTTCTTTTAATAGCTCAATTAGCGTGGCTTTGGCGCTGTCGTCTAGCGCTTGCTGTTGCAGTAACTGATTTGCAGCCTCTGCCACATGCTTATAGTTACTTTCTTCAGCAACAAAGGCATCGTAGTCATAAAAGCGATCAGGATCGAGTAACTGTAGGCGCGCAAAGTGGCTGCGGTGACCAAGTTGATCCGGTGTTGCCGTTAATAGTATTAGCCCTGGAATATCTTGGCTAAGCTCAGCCATACGTTGATATTCAGTGCTTGGTTTACCGTTGGTAATACTTAAATGATGCGCTTCATCAACAATCAGTAAATCCCAATCAGCCATTGTTGCTTGTTCAAACCAGCGTTTTTTCTTGGTTAAAAACTCAAGGCTAGTTAGTACTAACTGTTCAGTGTCGAATACATTTGGTGAGTCGGCAAAGGCTTCATCGCAACGCTCTTCATCAAAAATTGAAAAGTGTAAATTAAAGCGGCGCAGCATTTCAACTAACCACTGATGCTGTAAGTTCTCCGGCACTACGATGAGCACTCGGCTTGCGCGACCACTGATAATTTGTTGATGTAAAATCATCCCCGCTTCAATGGTTTTACCAAGGCCTACTTCATCAGACAATAACACTCGAGGAGCAAATCGTTTACCGACCTCTTGTGCAATATAAAGCTGATGCGGAATTAAGCTTGCGCGCTGGCCAATCAAACCCTTAATAGGTGATTGTTGGCGTTCAAACTGGTGTTGCCATGTTTGATAGCGCAATGTATAGCGATCAAAGCGGTCAACTTGGCCGGCAAATAAGCGATCTTGTGGTTTATTAAATTTGATGAAGTGATCTAAAAACGTTTCTTTTAATTGTGCTTTTTCACCGTTATCAATACGAGTGCCGTGATAACAAAGTAAATCACCGATAGGTTCAATTGACTCGACTTCAAGTTCCCATTCTTCAACGCTTTTGATCACATCACCAGGATTAAATGCCACGCGGGTAACCGGTGCTTCTAACATTGAGTAAACACGGTTTTCGCCACTGGCGGGAAATAAAATGCTGACCTGACGGCCCTCAAGGGCAACCACTGTGCCTAATCCTAAATCTGACTCTGTATCACTGATCCAACGCTGACCTAAGGAAAAATTCATGTATGTCTCGTCTATGAAGAAAAAGGCGGCTATGTTACCTGTTAGCTAACACCACTGCAAGGTGCGAACCAGCTGACTTTTAATTAATTTAATAACTGTGAATTATTCCTATTAAAGTTGCTGCAATAAGGATTAATTCAAAACAAAAAAAGGTTTGTCATAAAACAGACTTTTATGACATCTAAGCTAAACTTAGAATATACCAAGCAATTAAGTTTTTCAGGGTGAACATTCAACCCGTTTTACTTGATTAGTTGGGTATAGCATAAAAATCATAAAACGTAAGGAAAGTGCTATGGAAAAAGCTTCGAACCTTGATAGTAAAATGTATGTGCTAGATACCAATGTATTGCTTCACGAACCCCTCGCGTATTTATCATTCCAAGAACATGATGTTGTAATTCCCATGACAGTTTTAGAGGAACTGGATCATATAAAAGATCGTAAGCATGATGTCAGCCGTGATGCCCGTGTGGCCATTCGTGGTTTGGATGAAGTGCTCAAAGATGCCACACCAGAACAAATGCTCAAAGGCGTCGCTCTACCTAGTAATAAAAAGGCCAAAGCGTCTTCGGCTGGCACACTTATTATTGTTAATGATCATTTATTTGTCGATTCTATCTCAGGTTTACCTGGCAACGAAAATGACCACCGTATTATCAATTGTGCCGTGCACCTACAAAAACAACATCCTAATAGCAAAGTGGTGTTAGTTACCAAAGATATTAATATGCGTTTAAAGGCCAAAGGCGCAGGGCTTAAATTTGTTGAAGATTATCGTACTGATCAGCTGATTGATGATATTGCTTTGCTCTCCAGTGGTTATAAAAAAATTGCTGGCGATTTTTGGCAGCATGTGGGCGAATGTGAAACCGAGCAACATGGTCGTGATGCGTTTCATAAAGTGGCAAAAAGTTTGATCCCCGATGTATTTTGCAATGAATATTTACTTGATGACAGCGGTCAGTTTGCCGCACGAGTCAAATCTTATGATGAGCAGCATATTATGCTCAAAGATATCGGTGTTGAGCGATTAATGCATCAATCGGCATGGGGAGTAAAGCCAAAAAATATTTATCAAGGCATGGCAATGGATGCGTTACTCGATACCGGTATTGAATTAGTTATTTTAACAGGTCCTGCAGGATGCGGAAAAACATTACTAGCGCTTGCCTGTGCTTTGGAAATGGTGGTTGAAAAAGGTATTTACGATAAGGTAATTGTCACCCGAAATACTCCTGAAATTGCTGAGTCGATCGGTTTTTTACCAGGTACCGAAGAGGAAAAAATGGCACCATGGTTAGCTGCGATCACCGATACCTTAGAGGTATTACACAAAGGTGACGAAAACCCTATTTCAAGCCGTAACTATATTATGGAAAAGGCAAACATACAGTTTAAATCAGTTAACTTTATGCGTGGTCGCAGCATTCAAAATGCCGTGGTCATTTTAGATGAAAGCCAAAACCTTACTGCCTCACAGCTGAAAACTATTATTACCCGTTGTGGTGAAGGTACTAAGTTAATTTGCTCTGGTAACCTTGCGCAAATAGATAGTAACTACTTAACTCCAGTTACTTCTGGTTTAACTTATATTGTGGAGCGCTTCAAAGATTTTGAAGGCAGCGCCACGGTTAACTTAAATGGTGTGGTGAGAAGCCGTTTAGCATCGTTTGCGGAAGAAAATTTATAACTTGCGCAGTCCCACTTGGCTCGCTAACCTTGTTGACAAATTTAGCGCCAAGCATCGGATTGTAGATTGAATTTTCTACCTTTAAAACATTACTATCGTTCACTGGCTGTGGCACTTATTGTGCCGCTGCTGGTGGCTTTTCTATTATGTTTACACTTATATAATATTAAATTAGATCGCGCCGTAGCTAAACGCGAAGCTGATTTTGCTAATGTAGCGGCGCAAGTTGAGCATGCTATGAATGGTGCTGATGGCTTGATCAACACACTGTTCTCTTTATACGAGCAACCTTTGTCGTATCAATTTGAGCCGCAATGGCTTGAAGATATTAATCAGCAAGAGAATTATTATTACCGAAAAATCCCTGATGGAGGCGGTGAAATTGTCGGGCAAGGTAAGTTTTCAACCACTCCTAATGCGATAGCTCAATGGCAGCAAGTGATCGCCTTGGGACCTGCTTTTAATACCGCATTATCGTTAATTCAATCCTTATCGGCAGTTGCTTATGTTAATGAGCAAGGCTTTGTTTATATAAAACGTCGTCGTGACGAAGATAGCCTAATGTTAACTCAAGTATTGGATGGCCAGTTGCGCCCAGCACTGGCTGACAATTCACTGACATCAAGTGCGATAGTAGAGGTGGCTGGTGAAAACTACTTATCAATAGGGCGTGCGCGTGAGCAGGGCAGTGAAGATTATATTATTTTGATTTATGACTTATCGGCAGTATCGCAATGGCTAAAAAAAATATCACCACGCAGTGGCGAATATATATTTTTAAATAGTGCACAGCACGTCATTATCAGCTCACTTTATGATATTGAAGAAGACACACCATTAGCGGAGTATTGGCCTTCAGCTAAAGCGCCATTAGCAGAATTAGATAATCAGGGTAATCTCACTCTTTTACAAGCGCAAAAGCAGCTACCAATTTATGCGGGTTATTTTGCATCGCATGATGAATTAGCCTCACCGATTGTAACTGATGTATTAATTGAACTTACTTTTTTGAGTATGTTTTTAGTGATTATGTTCAGTACCTTGTTATGGTTAAGCCAGCGTATTTTTGTGAAACCCATGACATATTTAATGGCGTATCTTGAACAAAATGAGGTGCACTATAAAGATTATTCAAATTACCATATACCAGCAAACTGGCAGCCGTGGTTTAGCCGAATCAAGTGGGTGCTTAACAAAAATCAGCAGTTGGTAAACTCATTGCAGCAGGCAAATAGTGAACTTGATGACCAAGTAAAAATAAAGACCCGTGAACTCGCGCGCAGTTATGAGGCTAAAGAACGCCATTTAGCATTATTGAATACTATGCTCAATAGTGTGCCAGATCTTATTTATTTTAAAAACATTGATGGCTCATTCTTAGGATGCAATCGTGCTTATGAACAATACATAGGTCTTGAGCAAGAGCAGTTAGTTGGCTTACAGTTATGTGATATTAGTGATGATAATGGTCAGATCAGCGAATTAGAGCAACAAGTTTTAACAACCAAAGCTAAAGCTGAGCAACGTCTTGAAACCCAGCAGCAAACATTTCAATTAACCATCGCGCCATTTTATAACGATCAAAATCAGTTACTAGGTTCAATGGGGATTGGCCGGGATATAACTGCTCAACAACAAGCTCTTTTGGCATTAAAAGCGTCAGAGTCTAAGTTTCGCAGCGCCATAGAGTATGCTGCTAATGGAGTGATTTTACTTTCACTTGAACAGACCGTATTACAACTTAATCGAACTGCGCGAAAGATTTTTAAGATTGATAAAACTGAGCAGGATTTATTATTAGTGGATTTATTTCCACAGCAACAGTGGCAAGAAATAGCAACGCTTTTAGCTTTATTGCTGAGTGAGAAAAAGAAAGTTTACCACCTTACTTTAGGACAAGAAGAGCTAAATTGCTGGTGGCAGCTGAGCGTCTCTTTAGTATGGGATGAGCAACAAGCACCTTACTATTATGTTATTCATATTCAAGATGTCAGTGCATTGACTCAGGCCAAACAAGATGCCGAGCGGGCAACCGAGGCCAAAAGTCGGTTTATTGCTAACTTAAGCCATGAAATACGCACGCCACTGCATGCTGTGACAGGCCTTATTGATATGGTAACTCAGCAAGGCTTAACAGCGCAGCAGCAACAGCATGCAGTTCAAGCAAAAAATGCTGCGCAAAGTTTATTAACCATGCTTAATCGAATGCTTGATTTTGCGCGAATCGAAAATAACCAAGTGCAATTAGACTTAGTTGATTTTGCTGTAGTTGCACTTGTTGACAGCTGCAAGAGTGTATTAATAGGGCTCTGCCAGCAAAAAGATTTGGCTTTTAATATCGATATTGATCCGCTAATTGCTCCGCAGTTAGTCGGCGATTACATTCGCTTACAGCAAGTGCTCGGTAATTTACTCACCAATGCCGTGAAATTTACTGAACATGGCAGTATCACTTTGAAAATAACAGCCGTTGAATTGACGCCAACAAAACAAACCCTGTGTTTTAAAGTGATTGACACCGGGATCGGTATTGATAAAGCTGATCAGAGTCGATTATTTGACGCATTTACGCAAGGCGACGAATCACTCACTCGCACCCATCAAGGTGTTGGTCTAGGGCTCGCTATAGTCAAACACGAATTGGCATTAATGGGAGCTGAAATTAAAGTTGTCAGTAATAAAGGCCAAGGTAGTCAGTTTTTCTTTACTATAACCTTTAATGTTGCCGCTCAAATCGACCCTATCGACTGGCACAATACTTTAGTGATTCATTCTGAGCGGGGAATTAATTTACCTGCCGCATTAGCGCCATTAAAATCGCTAGAATTTTCTGAGTTAGCTGAATTAACAGACCACGCTGTATTAGCAGATTATCAGCGGATCATCATTAATGACGTTGATCTACCGAGAGTTATAACGCGAGACAATATAAAAACAGCATTGATGAGTAATAACACGCAGCTTTATGTTGTTAAAAATGATCCAAATACTCCGCTGCCAACTCTTAAAGGTATGCAAATGTGCAGTGTGAAAAATTCTGCATTAGTGCAACGAATACAGCAAGTTGAGCCGGTATCTAAACGCCCTGATGTAAATCTGACAGCGGCAGAGAGTAAACTCAACGTTGCGGGCTTACTAGTGTTAGTTATTGATGATAATCAGCTTAATTTAGATATTGTTAGTAATATCTTAAGCAAAGCACATATTAATGTAATGACGGCAAATTCGGCGATGGCAGGGATAGATTTGGTTGCACAAGTCATGCCTGATCTGATCTTAATGGATATTCAAATGCCAGAAGTCGATGGGTTGCAAGCAACCGCTTTATTGCGACAACGTTATGATCAACAGCAATTACCTATTTTTGCGCTAACTGCGCATTGTGAAGCAGCTGACGAGCAACGCTCACTTGCAGTGGGTATGAATAAACATTTAACAAAACCAGTAGTTGCAGCGACGTTATTAGCGGCGATAAATGAGCTGAGAATTACCGGCGCTGTTTTTTATAATCATTCTTTTGCATTAGAACAATTCTCGGGCCATAATGATTTACTACAGGTAATGTTGGGTAAACTTGCTAAGTTGTGTGTAAGCCATCTGCAGCAATTAAAAGTGCCGATGCAAACAAAAGCGTTGGAACGATTAGTGCATAGTATTAAAGGTGTGTCAGGAAACCTTGGCTTTAATCGCCTAAGTGCTACCGCTCAGCAATTAGAAAGTAGACTACGTAAGACACCAGACGTAGGGCAAATATCCCTGAGTCAGTTAGAGTTCGAATTAGTACAAGTAAATAGATACATTCAAATACAAGGCTCAGTAAATGTTGAAGAAAGCCAAAATACTGATCGTTGATGACGACCCATTAAATCGATTAGTGTTGGAAAAAACATTAGCGAATGATCACGAAATATTTTTAGTTGAAAGTGGTGAAAAAGCCCTTACATTTGTTAAATCAACGGCGGTTGACTTAATTATCCTCGATATAGTAATGCCCGGCATTAATGGCTATGAGGTGTTAATTCAGTTAAAAGAAAATTCAACTACGCACGCTATTCCAGTCATCTTTATTTCAGCTAATACAAGCCATGATGATGAAGCGAAAGGGTTTGAATTAGGCGCAATGGACTATATTGCTAAGCCATTTAGTCCCGCAATAGTACGTGCACGAGTGCGTAATCAATTATTGATCAAGCAAAAAAATGATTTGTTAGAAATGCTCGCCTCAATTGATGGGCTGACAGAAATACCTAATCGGCGTTATTTAGATGAAAGCTTATCGCGAGAATGGCGTCGCAGCCGTCGAGCTGGTACACCGTTATCGGTGCTATTAATAGATATAGACCACTTTAAGCGTTATAACGATTGTTATGGCCACCGTGCCGGGGATGACTGCCTTAAACGTGTGGCACATGCATTAGTTGCAGCGTGTGAGCGAGGTACTGACTTTGTTGCGCGCTACGGCGGTGAAGAATTTGCTGCAGTATTACCCGACACCAACCAGTACGAGGCATTGGAATTTGCTAATAAACTCAGAGATGCTGTTAATGCGCTTGCTATCCCGCATAAAGCATCACTCAATGCCGCTCACATTACGATAAGTATTGGGGTTGCTACAACTGAGTTTGGTCAAGTTTATGCTGAGCATATATTACTTGAAGAAGCCGATTTAGGTTTATATCAAGCTAAAGATAGTGGCCGCGATAAAATTATCGCTCGAGTTATTGACGCAAGTTAGTAAAGTCAGTTATTACAGCAAATAAAGAGTGAATATGCTCCACTCTTTACTGCTTTAGTTTTGTGTCTAAATGGCGCTAAGTGAATTATAAATACTATCACCCACACCAATCAGTTTCTCGTTTTTAAAGACCAGTGGAGTACATTCATCTTTTGTCATTTTTCCGTCAGAGTGAATACTATGGGTGGCATAAAATAGTACTTGGTATACATCACCGTCTTTTTTTAATAATTCTGTAAAGTCGGGAGTTTTTAATTTATTTAATACATTTTGATAGCTGGTATCTAAAGTGAGCCCCGAGATGCTTTCACGATTAAATTGATGATGTTCTTCCCAGCTTGAACTATTACCAGCCCAATGCGTTTCTGCTTCACCATCGGATACTGCAATTACACAACCAGTAAGAAGAGGGGCTGTAAGCGCGGCAATTAAAAGTACTTTTTTCATTATTTTATCCTGATACTAAATATTGATTTTAATTTGTCTATTAGTTAGCAAAGAACTGGCCAATATTTTATATTATTTAAAATCAATAGATTAGGTTTTTTTGTAAGGCGGTAAATTACATTTAACCACCTTGTATAGCGTAACTAACTAAAAGTTAGTTGATTAGACCAGTCTATTTAAGCTTTGACCTTGGCTAAATGCGCTAATATTTAAGCTGACTTGCTTTACTAAGCGAATGATTGACTCTTCACTGGCCCATGCAATATGTGGAGTCAGTATTAAATTATCACCACGATAAGCGGCCAATGGATTATCCTTCGCAGCTGGTTCTTTACTTAATACGTCAAATCCCGCTCCTGCAATTTGGTTATTGCTCAGTGCGTTGGCTAAATCAGCTTCATTAACGATACCACCGCGCGCGGTGTTAATTAAAATGGCATTGGGTTTCATCATAGCAAGTTCAGCAGCACCAATCAGATCACGACTTTCATCGGTTAAAGGGCAGTGTACACTAATAATATCAGCTGTTTTTATTGCTTGGTAAAATTCTGTTCGGCCCTCTCTAGTTACTTGGTTTTTACGCTCACTGATAACTACATTGGCACCAAAAGCACGTGCAACATCCGCAACAGCTTTACCAAGCGAACCATAACCGATAATTGCCAGAGTTTTACCTCCAATATCATTAAAACGGTAATCAAGGCGGCAGAACATCTCACTTTGTTGCCATAACCCTTGTTGGCAATCAGCAATGTAGCGGTGAGTATTACCCAGTAAATTTGTGATCAGTGCAAAGGTATGTTGTACAACCGAAGGTGTTGAATACCCGGCCACATTGGTAACGGCAATGCCAAACTCTTTAGCGGCGACTAAATCAACATTGTTAGTGCCAGTTGCGGCTACACATATGAGCTTTAATTCAGGAAGTTTTGCCAGTGTTTCGCGATTAAGTACCACTTTATTGGTGATCAATACATCAGCGCCTGCACTGTGCGCTAATACTTGTGCTGGACTGGTTAGTGAATAACTAGTGAAATTGCCAAGTGTTTGAAAAGGCTCAAGTGATGTGCCTGCTAATGTGGCAGTATCGAGAAGGGTAATATTCATGCGCTTTCCTTATTAAATAAAATAATTTTAATGCTTGACCTTGGTGTGTACTCTAAGGTTTATACTTGGCATCAGTTGATAATACACTCATTGGAGACACAGATGAAAATAGGTGAATTTGCTAATCAGTTAGGTGTCTCTACAGATACCCTAAGATACTATGAAAAACATAATTTGTTAACGCCATCAAGTCGAACCGGGGCCGGTTATCGCGATTATGGTGAAGCTGCATTAAAGCAAATGAAGTTTATTTTACGTGCTAAAAATGTTGGCTTTAGCTTGGCAGAGATCAAGGAGTTGCTGCAAATTAAATTTAAAAAACATCAGCATTCTTGCCATGAAGTTAAAAACCTAACAATACAAAAGCGTGACTTAGTCGCAGAGCGCATTGCTGAATTAACACGTTTTCATCAATCATTATCCGTGTTAGCTGATAAGTGCTGTGGCGGACAAGAGCCCGCAGATAACTGTTCAATATTAACCACTTTGGAGGACATCGATGGACTTACTCAATAATTTTTGGCAGTTATTTTTATTATCTGCCCCTTGGTTAATGCTTGGTTTACTCATTGCCGGGTTATTAAATGTGTATTTACCGGCAAATTTTTTAAATAAACATTTAGGTAAAGAAGGTTTTTGGACCACTGTTAAAGCTGCTTTAATTGGTGCGCCAATGCCGTTGTGTTCGTGCGGTGTAATACCCGCTGCAATTGGTTTAAGACGTGCAGGCGCTTCAAAAAGTGCTACCACTGCGTTTTTAGTATCGACTCCTGAAACTGGGGTTGATTCGGTGTCGGTATCGTATGTGCTACTCGGTCCTTTTATGGCAATAATTCGTCCAATAGCGGCGATTTGTAGTGCTATTGTCGCAGGTGTCTTAGTGGGGCGTGATGCTGAAAAAACGCAAACTACAGATCACTCTAGTGAAGTTAATAATGAGCAAAAGCGAGCAGCTACAACAAGTTGTTGTTCAACAAAATCAGCAGTGGCTGAAGAGAAGGCAAGTTGCTGCTCAACAAAATCAGCAGTGGTCGAAGAGAAGGCAAGTTGCTGCTCAACGAAATTAGCAGTGGTCGAAGAGAAGGCAAGTTGCTGCTCAACAAAATCAGCAGTGGTCGAAGAGAAGACTAACTGTTGCGATACAACAAGTGCAGCACCAGCTAGTCAATGGCAAAAGATGAAACAGGCAGTGAGTTTTAGCTGTAACAAATTGCTATCAGACACTATGAAGTGGTTAATGATTGGTTTGTTCTTTGCAGCTTTAGTGCAAACTTATGTGCCAGAGTCATTTTTAAGCCAATGGGGCAGTGGTATTTTGGCTATGCTGGTGGTGATCGTGATTAGTATTCCCATGTATATCTGCGCGACCGCATCAACGCCGATTGCAGCTGGTTTGTTATTGAGCGGTGTATCGCCGGGGGCGGTGTTGGTGTTTATGCTTGCGGGTCCTGCCACGAATGTCGCAACGCTTGGCGTGGTTGCTAATGAGCTTGGTAAACGTGCAGTAGTTGCTTATTTAGTTGGTGTAATAGGGGTTGCTTTAATATTTGGCTTTTTAACTGATTATTTAGTGGCTGAATTTGGCTTTGTTGTTACACCATTATTAGGTGAAGAACATCAAGTGCTACCACATTGGCTAACCCTTCTCTGTGGTACTATTTTAGCGCTGTTAATGGTGCGTTTAGTTCTTAAAGGAGCGCTTAGTAAATACCGTAGTACTGGTAAGAGCATTGCATAATTGAATGTTATTAAATAGATTTTTAGCGGTTATAAAATATAAACAATGGACCAAATTAATGACTTAGTTCGCATTTTAGGTTGTCTGAGTTATAATCGCCTATAGAATATAAACGGTGCGCATGAGCGCACCGTTTTTTTAACTTTAAAGATGCAGTAATGAGTGAGCCAGTGGACAAGTACGCAGATATAAGACCTTACAATGATGATGAAGTAGCCGCTTCGGTTGCACGTTTGATTGATGATAATGCGTTTATTGATGTAGTTGCAAAATATAACTTACCGCGTTTTTTATCAGCTGTACCTTTGCTGTCTAGAGCATTGGTAAAGTATCAGTTACGTAAAAAGTGGGGCGCTATCAACAGTGTTGAGCAAGTTCAACAAATCGTTGCTAAGTATTTAGCACAGCTGGTAAAACGCACCACAACTGAGGTGACTTTTTCTGGTTTGGATCAACTTGATCCAAAGCAAGCGTATTTGTTTATCTCAAATCATCGCGATATCGTACTTGATCCTGCGTTAATTAATTGGGGCTTATTCAGCTATAAAATGAAGACAGTCCGTATCGCCATCGGTGATAACTTACTGCAAATCCCTTATATCACCGAACTGATGCGTTTAAATAAAAGCTTTATTGTTAAGCGCTCTGTTAAAGCGCCAAAAGAAATGCTTAGAGCACTATCGCAGCTTTCAGCTTATATTTACGATTCGCTTGCTGGTGGTGATTCAATTTGGATTGCACAAAAAGAAGGCCGCGCTAAAGATGGCTTTGATCAAACAGATCCTGCGTTACTTAAAATGTTGCAGCTTAATGGTCGTAAGCAAAAGAAAGAGTTTGCTGAATATGTACGCGAGCTAAAAATTGTACCAGTATCAATTTCATATCAATATGAACCTTGCGCAACAGCCAAAGCCAAAGAGCTTTATCATAAGCAACATCATGGTAAATATGTTAAGTCAGCGGGTGAAGATATTGCCAGTATTGTTGAAGGTTTTAGTACCGCCAAAGGGCATGTTCATTTAGCATTTGGGCAACCAATTGAAGAAGGGTGTGAATCACCAGAGCAGCTGGCAAAAACCATTGATCAGCAAATTATTGATTCGTTTTTTTTACATCCTGGGAACTACATTGCGGGTGGTTGTAAACAAGCGGTGATTGATAAAGCCGACGCTCAGGCATTTGAGATGCGTCTGGCGCGTGTGCCAGATGAGCTAAAACCACTGGTGTTAGCAATGTACGCTAAGCCATTTCATCGTAAAGTTGAGTTTAAAAGTAGCGAAAGCGGCCAGTAACCAATGTAAAACGTCTTCAAAAAACCGTAATTAAGTTACGGTTTTTTTTCGTTTAAAAAACGGGCTATACTAAAGTTGTGTATATTGACTGATGTTTGCTATGCAACAAATTGAAATTTTTGAAATTCCAAGTCCTTGCAAAGACATTTGCGAGGTAAATAACCGAGGCTATTGTAAAGGCTGCTACCGAAGTCGGGAGGAGCGCTTTGGTTGGAATTCATTTTCAAACGTAGAAAAAAAGCAAGTCATCAGTTTGTGTCAACAACGTTATAAGCGTTACTTGCAAAAACGCCAAGCACTTGGCGCTAAGCCAGCAGTACCTGAGCAGGGGGATTTTGGTTTTTAATCAAGATGATGTTTAGCCCTGAGTAAACGAATTGTGCCATTTTCATTGAGTTTATGCAGTTGCTCTTCAAGCTTAGGTATTAACGCGCTATGGCGTGAATGCAAAAAGTGAAAGCTTTTGATCGGTGCCAGTACTTCAGTTTGAAATTGCTTAATATTAAACTGAGGGTGTTTAGTCGATAATAAAAAGTCGAGTAAAATTACACCTTGTACTTTACCTTGAGTGAGTAAATTAAGTTGAGCAGTGACGCTTTTCACCTTAATAATGTCACCAATAAAAGGGTGTTCGTTAAGGTAACTCTGCGCTGCAGGATAACCAACTTGAATGGCGATATTGTCTAGCTGCTCAAATGTACATTGCTGGCAGTTTTTTAATAGCACAAGGTTAAACTCAAATAGCGCAAAGTTAACCGGATGCAAGTTTTGATATTGTTGACTGATACTGGCCACTCGCCCTAATTGGCCATCAAGCGTGCCATTGTTCGCTGCAGATAAAGCGCTTTGGTGATTAAAGTCAATAATATGTACATCATAGCCAAGTTCTTTATATGCAAGGGTCATCAGCTCAATAACATAGCGAGCCTGTGGGGTATCGGCTGGGCGATTAAATAGCATATGTTGTGTGTTTGCTATAGTGCTCAGTGGCGTTAGTAAATAACAGAGCACTATGAGAGAAAAAAAGCACTTAATCACAGCGTTTCCATATTAGGACTAAAAACGCCACCAATCTACGTTTAAAAGCTAAAAAGCGCAAGTTTAGCCGTGACTCTTTTAGGCAAATGTTTGTTATACTCTGGGCATTAATATGATTAGTAATAACTGGTAATTTATGTCGTTTAACTTATGCTTACTACCTCGTGAACAAAAATATCAAATTCAATTGGATTACGAGGCATCGTTTTGGGCTTATCAAATAAAGCGTGGTAAGAGTACTCGTGAGCAAATATACAATACAATTCATAGTCGCCCAGTGGCAGAGCAGATGTTTTTGAAGCAGCAATTTGAACAATATTTAGCGACGATGCAAAGTTAATGACGGCATTGCGTTTTGAATGCCTAGAGCCAATTAAAACCCCCTTAGTGAATAAGTTTTACAGCCAATATAAAGCCCGAGGTCGGGCAACCAGACAAGATCAAGTGTGGGTTGTTTATCATGACTTAGTTATTGTCGCGGCATGCAGAATTCAAAATCGCAGTGATTATTTGTTTTTGTCTACCTTGCTGGTTGCACCTGCTTGGCGTGGTCAAGGACTTGCCAAACAGCTACTAATACATACCTTATCTAACCAAAACTCACTCGTTTATACATTTGCTTATACGCATTTAGCTTATTTTTATCAATCAATTGGGTTTAACTTTGTGTTAACATTGCCGTCACCTTTGGATACACTCTTTACTGTCTATCAGCAACGAAATATCGTAGCTATGCAGTGCTAGTTAAAATAATTAGTTAAAACAACTACGTGGAAATTTAAATGGGTCAATGGTTTAAGGCTAGTATATTCTTTTTGTTAGCCGCCTCAGTTGTTGCTAGCCAAGTTGCTATGGCGCAGGTAAAACGTTTATCGCCAAGTGAAGGTTTATCACAAAGCTATGTCAGTACCATGTTGATAGATAAAAGCGGCTATCTTTGGTTAGCGACGGAAGGGGGCTTAAATCGTTACGATGGCTATCAGGTTGTACATATTGCAGGGCCTAATGGTGAACTAGATGAAGCAATTATTGACCTTATATATCAAGACCCTGATGGTTATATTTGGATTGCGTCGTTAGTTGCAGGGCTATTTCGCTATGATCCAAGTACCGATAGTTACCAACAATTTTTATCAAAACCTACCACTGAAGAGCAAGTTTTAAGTCAGTCCGTATTTAGTATGGTTGCCACCGATAATAAGTCATTATGGATTGGTCGCGGTTGGGATTTTGCTCGCCTTGATTTAGCGACGGGCCAAATTGAGACTATTTTTGAATTACCAGAGCGCACTCGTAATACCGTGATCCGCGATTTATTACATTACAAAGGTTATATCTTTATTGCCGCCAGTACTGGCGCATATGTCTATCATATAGCAACTGGGCAATACCGAAAATTAGAGCATTTAAGCACTGAGCCAGACCATGTATATCAAAATTATATAAAGTCGTTTGCAATAGGCGAAAATGAGCAACTGTTAGTGGGGGCCGTACGTGGTTTATATCAAGTTGATATTAGTGATTTACCGAGTATGTTTGAGCGCCCAGATGTGCCTTTTAAAAATAAAACCATATTGAATGATCTTAATATTTGGAAAATAATAAATGACCATGGGGTGCTTGATTTAGGCACCGATAAAGGTTTATTTAGTCTCGATTTGAATACCGGTGAGCTGACTAAAAATAATAGAGTAAAAGAAAGTAAATACTCACTGGCAGATCCAAGTGTTATCGATATTGTCAAAGATAATAACGGCGCTATGTGGACAGCGACTAAAAGTGATGGGGCATTTTATTTACCTTATGATAATTATCATTTTGAAAATGTTAATGCCAGCATGCTCTCCGGTGATGGTTTATCGCACCCTTCTATTTGGGGCATAACCGAGTATGAAGATAAACTCTGGCTAGCAACTCATAATGGTTTAACTGCGGTTGATTTAAAAACTAATCAAGGACAAGTGTTTTTAAAAGATTATCAAGCTGATTTATTTACCACTGAATTTAATATCTACGCTATTTCTCCTTATAAAGATAAATTGTGGCTGCGTACTAATCGCGGGATTTTTAGTTTTGATCCGCATAGCTATGAAATTTTTCCAGCGACAACAGCCGACCCAAGCCAGCAACACCTGATCACAGGGTGGGTACATGGCTCGGTATTGATGCCAAATGGTGAATTATTTTATGTTCATTCTGATCATGGCATGTTTGTTTATAATATCGACAGCCAAAAGATCACTCCTTTAGGTGGTGAATTTGAAAAATTTGAACCGTTTTTAGCTTATGGTTTCTTACCGCCTTTATCTACCAAATCTGACTCCCCGTTATTTTATAATGCAGGGGTGCTTTATCAGGTTGATCCAAACTCATTTGCTTTAACAAAAATCTATACAGTGCCACAGCAACATGAAAATGTAGCCGTTAATGTAATGTCTTATATTGTTGATAATAATAATGTGCTGTGGATCACGTTATCGAATTTTGGCTTAATTGGTCTTGATGCATCGAATTACAAGCTGTTGTATACCATAGATTTAGATAAAAATAAGCTCGGCACCTTATTGTACGATATGGTGTTAGATGATGCTGGAATGATCTGGATGAGTAGTCATAAAGGAATATGGCGATTAAATCCAGAAAATAAACACTTTCAGCAATTTACAACTTCAGAAGGACTGGTCTCTACCGAGTTTAATAGTGGTGCATTTACGCGTTTAAAAACTGGCCAAATAGTCTATGGTACGTTAAAAGGGTTTAGTTATTTTTACCCAAATGATAATCACCCTAGGCATGGTTTAATTGATCACGTAAATATAACCAGCATTGATTTGATGTCTCGTGAATTATCTACGGATCTTAAGCAACCTATAAAAACAATCACCTTAGAGCACGACGATATCGGTCTCGAAGTGGCTTTTTCGGCAATGGCATTTAATTATCAGGAACGTATTATTTATGAGTATCAGCTCTCTGATGGGCAAAAATCGTATACCCGTAATAATAACCGAGTGCTATTTCCAAAACTTAATCCCGGCAAATACCAACTAAAAATTTGGGCTAAAGATCCGCTTACTGGCGACTACACACAACCGGCAGTGCTGGATATTGTGGTTAAATACCCGCTATGGCGCGCACCTCAGTTTATAGTGCTTTACGCACTGGTATTTTTTGGATTAGTAGCAGCTTGGATAATGCGTCGTAATCGAATTCAGCAATTATTATTAGCAGCCCACAGAGAAAGCCAAGAAAGTGAAGCGCGCTTAAAGTTAGCATTGGAAGGGAGCCGTTCAGGGGTGTGGGATTGGCAATCTGCAAGTCCAATAATTTATCAACCACGGCTTAAAAATGAGTTAGGTTATGATGTTGAATCGGTTAATTTAGATGATTATTTAGCAAAAATTCATCCTAAAGATAAACAAAATTTTCGCATTGAGTGGTTAGAATTTTTATCCACCGAAAAAGGCTATTTTAACTGCACCTATCGTTTACGCCATAAATTAGGCTATTGGCGCTGGTATAAAGACTTTGGCAAAGTGGTTGCATGGCAAGGAAGCACACCCGAGAAAGTGGCCGGCACTTATACTAATATGACTCGTGAATTAGTGTTTGAAGAACATGCCCGTTTATTTGGCGCAGCATTTGAGCAAACCCGCGATTGGGTCTTTATTCTGGATAAAAGTTTACGTATTTTAGCTACCAACAAAGCACTGCAGAGCGCATTTAACTTTCCTGTTGATTATAGTTCTAGCTGCTCATTACACTTAGGGTTAAGTCGTGTTGTAAGGGTTAACTATTTACGTGTAATGAAGGAATTGCAAGCTGGTGAACATTTTTCTGCAGAAGATACCGTTTACTTAGCTAATGGTGAATCTCGCCATGTATTAATTAAAGTCAGTGCTGTGGCAGATACTGAACAACGCTTAGAAAGCTATGTGGTCATCCTCACTGATATTAATGCGCAAAAGTTAGCTGAAAATGAATTGTTTTTATTAGCAAATTACGACAGTTTAACGGGGTTACCAAATCGTACTTTATTTAATGACCGAGTTGAACACGCACTTGAACAGGCAAAAGGCCAAAATTCAAAAGTAGCGTTACTCAATATTAATATCAAACGTTTTAAGTATTTTAATGACTCGCTAGGGCATGAAGCTGCCGATGAGATAATAAAGGCGGTGGCACTGCGGATCAAATCGCGTGTACAGGCCAAAGATAGTGTAGCCCGTTTTAGCGGTGATGAATTTATGTTGTTAGTCGAGGGCATTCAACAAATCGAAGAGGTTGTTTTACTGTGCGTTAAGTTGATGGCCAGCTTGAATGACAACATCATTATTAACAACCAAGCGATTAGTGTCAGTTTAAGTATTGGCGTGGCGATTTCGCCTGATGATGCACTCAGTGCTAAAAGTTTAATTAAAGCGGCTGATATTGCACTGTATCATTCGAAAAAGAGCTTGGAAGGTTGTTATCAATTTTATAAACAAGAAATGAATCAGCATGTACAACGCTCTCTGCATTTAGAATCACAATTAACTCAAGCCTACCAAAATCATGCGTTTTGTAATCATTACCAAGTGATTGTTAATGCTAAAACTCATCAGGCCGAAGGGCTGGAAGTATTGCTGCGTTGGCCAGAAAATAACAGCTATGAAACGCAAGAGTTTGCGCTTGCTGCTGAGAGTATTGGTTTGATCACAAAAATTATGTTGCAAACCTTAGCTAGAGCGTTGATTGAACTTAAACAGTGGCAGTTACAAAAGCCTGACTTGTATGTGTCTATTAACCTGTCTGCACTGGATTTTGAGTATAAAAATTTAGTTGATGAAATTCGCAGTGCGCTAATTAATGCTGATGTATCAGCCAGCTCTGTGGTGTTTGAAATTACAGAATCAGTGCTGATGCATGATTCACCGCAAGCGTTAAATAGCATGTCAAAGTTGAAGCAACTAGGTTGTCGCTTATATATGGATGACTTTGGTACAGGTTATGCTTCACTCACTTATTTAAAGCGCTTTCCGATCGATGTACTGAAAATTGATCGCAGTTTTGTAACTGATATTGGTATAGATAGTGACGATGAAGCGATTATTCAGTCAACGCTTGCATTGGCGAAAAGCTTAGGTAAAGAATGCGTCGCAGAAGGCGTTGAAACTAAGCAGCAGCTTACCTTTTTGCGCAACTTAGGCTGTAATTTATTTCAGGGCTATTTATTCAGTAAACCAATCCCAGGTGATGATGTAAGCGCATTATTAAATAAAGACTGGCAGTCGTTGTTGAATGAAGACTAATGCTAGCTAGAGTTTTATTAAATGGTGAAAATATCAGTGCCGAGTTTATAAATGGTTACTTTTTTGAATTTTTAAGCTTAACTTGTTTTAGCAAAAAAATAACTATTATGAATCAAGGAAGTTATGAAGCCTGAGAAGCCTACTATTATGGATATGTCCGAATTTAAGCCATCAGCGAGATGTCCTAATTGTAATTTGATTATGTACTTAGGAAACAGGTGCCCGCATTGTGATTATTTGCTCAGTCATACGGAGCAAAAAACTCAAAGAGAATTTTGGCTTAAAGTTCGAAATACTGGCTATATAAAAGGTATGGTCTTCTTTGCTTTCTTCTTTTTTATAGCTTGGGTTTTATTTGCTGAGTCATAACGTTTTTGAGACTCAACACTACAATTAAACCAATCGCGGTGTTGATGCCCTAAACAGTTGAAATTTTAACTAGAAGCTATATCTAGTCTTGGCGTTCACCGCAGTGACGACAATAAAGGTTTTTAGTGCGTGCACTAAGTTGAGACTTAATTGCTTTGTTTGCTTCTTGCTTACTTAAACCAAGCTTACAGCGCAAATTCTCTAGATGCTCCAGTTGCGCATCATCTAGTTTGCCATCTAGCTCGCCATCATGCAGACATTCATGCACCGCATCACTAAACATGATCCTACGCTTACGTAGCTGTTCAGAGAAACTCGAAGCTAATAAGCCGGTGGGTATTGCTACCATTCCCATACTCAGTAACGTGATCACGCCGCCAAAAAAACGCCCTAGCGGTGTTACTGGCACAACGTCACCATAACCTACAGTGGTCAGCGTTGCCATTGCCCACCACATTGCCGCAGGAATGGAGCCAAATTTATCCGGTTGTATATCGTGTTCAATTAAATAAATTCCGCAGGAAGCTAAAATTAGCACCACTGCCATTATAAAGAATGCGGCCAAAAGCGAACTGCTTTCATCACGAAATGATTGTAAAAGTAGCTGCATTGCTCGTGAGTAACGAGTGAGCTTAAAAACACGTAGGAGTCTGAGCACTCTTAAAAAACGTAAATCAAAGGTGATAAACATCATTAAGATCGTGGGCAGGATTGCCACTAGATCAATTAAGGCTAAAGGGGAGAGTAAATATTTTAAACGACGTTGAAAATTACCACAGTTTAGACTTTTGTACTCGGCACGTTCTACGCATGACCAAAGGCGAAGCAAATACTCGATCGCAAATATAATTACTGAGCCTAACTCTAACATTAAAAATTCATGCTTATATTGATGAGCTAAACTCGCAATTGATTCAAGCACAATCGCAACGACATTAATCATTATCAGCGATATTAGAAATATATCGATGTAATGACCCGTCTTACGGTACTCCCCATTACCTTCAAAAAATAGCGCTGTGCGTTTACGTAAATTATTCAAGCTATTATCCGTGTGTGTTATTGGGAGTTAAAGCAAGTACCATATTAATGCTGCCTTCTTCAAAGTCGCGGCTGATCTTAAAGCCTAGTTTTCGGGCTAATTCAATCATTCCGGTATTTTCCGGCAGGGTGATACCCTCAATGAATTGTACGCCTTGGCTTTGACAATACTCAATAGCGGCGCGCATTAATAAGCCACCTAAGCCAAGGCCTTGGCAGTTTGAGCGTACTACTATAGCAAACTCGGCATGCACTTTATCAGGGTCCATTAACACCCGAGAGACGCCAAGCGTGGCGTTGTCTTGAGTGATAATAAACGCCATTTCACGATCGTAGTCAATTTGTGTCATTTTAGCGAGTTGATCGTGGTTAAACTGCGGCAGCTCGCCAAAAAAGCGTTTGTAGCGATCTTCTTTGCTGAGAGATAGATCAAACTCTTGGTGCGCTTGCTCATCTTCTGGCTTTATTGGTCTGAGTGTCGCAAGGGTATTATTTTTCAGCGTCACTTGTTTAACCAGCTCAATTGGGTAAGGGCGAATAGATAAGCGTTTACGATGTGATTGTACTTGGTAGTGACTCAGGGTCATGGTGGCATCAAGCACCAAAAACAGGCCATTACTGGCTAAAATAGGATTTAACTCAAGCGAAGTTATATCGGGTTGATCAATAACTAACTGAGAAATACGGGTCAGTAGTGCACAGAGGCGATACTTATCAACTTTCTCAGGCAAAATACGCTCTTTAAGCACGCCTTTGTCATGCGCCGCAGCAATTAAATACTTTGCTAAGTTCATATTCAAAGGTGGT
Source organism: Pseudoalteromonas sp. SR44-5 (assembly GCF_014163675.1). Taxonomy (NCBI): domain Bacteria; kingdom Pseudomonadati; phylum Pseudomonadota; class Gammaproteobacteria; order Alteromonadales; family Pseudoalteromonadaceae; genus Pseudoalteromonas; species Pseudoalteromonas sp. SR44-5. The sequence continues at coordinate 33,909 of NZ_JACJDT010000020.1, read as the reverse complement.
AAAGCAACCGCTGCTTGAGCAAACTCTAGACCCGTGCCGGCTTCTCCTAGAAGTATTACAGGACCAAAATTCGGTTCTGTTTTTATCGCAATACGTAGTTCATTGGCGCCAGCTCTAGGTGCCATTTTTTGCAGTGAAAAGCCTTCAATAATCGCATCAGGGTAGGTGTTTTTTATTCTCAATAGCATGGCAAAGGCGGTTTGTTCAACCTCTTGTGCATCGTTTAAGTTAAGTACTACGCCACCGACTTCTGATTTAGATGGAATGCTAGGGCTGATCAGTTTCAGTGCAACCGGGAAGCCTAGCTCTATGGCTTGTTCTTTTGCTTCTGTTGGTGTGTATGCGACCTCGGTTTGAATACATTCAACGCCATAGTGAGCGAGTATTTGGCTGGCTTGATGGGTGGATAGATAGCTTTGCTGCTCTGCTAAAAATTCATTCACGAGCGCTTTTGCTGCGTGTTTATTGATTTTAGCGTCATCTGTGTTTGACTCTGGAGTTTGGGTTAAATGTTTTTGATTACGGCGATAACTTACTAAGTGCATAAAGGCGCGTACTGCGCCCTCAGGGGTGCGATAAGTAGGAATGCCGTAGTTGCTACATACGCGACGGGCGGCATAGGCGGCATCTTCGCCCATAAAATTTGTGATCACATAAGGACGCGCCATTTTCGGTAGTTTATTCAACGTTTCAGCGATAATTAATGCATAGTCTTCACTTGGCGCAAGGGCTGATGGCGTATGAATGATCAGTAGATTTTTTACTTCCTTAGCATGCAATAAAATTTCCAGTGCTTGTTGGTAGCGTGCCGGAACTGAGTCACCAAAAATGTCCACCGGATTAGAGGTCATATCCGACTGTGGGATCACTTTATTGAGCGCCGCACGGGTTTCTTCACTCAATTGTGTCAGCTTACCAGAACTTTGTAATAAGCTATCAACGGCCATTACGCCGGGGCCGCCGCCATTGGTTAAAATGGTGAGTTGTTCCACCTTTAATAATTTAGGATGCATGGCCAGTGTTTGTGTAGCAGCAAACAGTTCAGTTAAATCATTTACCCGTAACATACCTGCGCGTTGGAAGAGGGCGTCATACACCGCATCTGAACTTTGCTTGCCGCCAGTGTGAATTTCGGCAGCAAGCGCTCCAGCCGCTGTTTTACCGGTTTTAATGGCGATCACCGGTTTACTAAACGCAGCGGCACGAGCAGCTGAAATAAAGCTGCGGATATTCTCAATGTTATCGATGTACAGCAAAATAGCCTTCGTTTTTGCATCGCGACCTAAAAAGTCGAGTAGTTCAGCAAAGTCGATATCTAAACAATCACCCACAGAGACAAAGTATGAAAAGCCAATTTCTTTGTGTTTTGCCCAATCTAAAATAGTGGAGCACACAGCTGCGGACTGTGAAATAAACGCTAATTTACCAGGGCTTGCGATAGTGTGAGAAAAACTCGCATTGAGGCCAATATGAGGGATCAACAAACCCAAACAATTAGGGCCAAGTAACGATACTTTGGCTTGTTTAGCGGCTTCTTGCAGTGCTGTTTTTTGTTCATGATTGAGTCCGGCTGCGATCACAATCGCATTTTTACAGCCAAACTCTCCAAGCTCTGCAATGATATTAAGTAGGGTGTGTTTGTTCGTACAAATAACCGCAAGGTCCGGTATTTTCGGTAGCGCCGCAATTGACGGGTAGGCCAACACGCCATGTACGGCGCTATTAGTCGGGCTTACTGGCATGATAGGGCCGTTAAATCCGCCTTGTAATAAGTTGCGCATTACTACAAATCCTGCTCGGGAAACGTTATTCGATGCACCAATCACGGCAACCGAAGTCGGGTTGAAAAACTGACTAATGCGTTTTACACTCATGGTCTTTCCTTGCGGGTTATTTGTTTTCTAGCGAGGTGATGCATATAATCTTTTTGCTAACGACGCTCGCATCTTGAGGTGGTTTGAGTATATGCTCAATGTAACCTGTTTAGGTTGATTTTTCGAGCATCATAACCACATATAATTGATTATTATCAAAGGATCATTAAATGAATAAACCAAATGGATATTATCAGTTGCTTGGCGCAGCTGTATTGAGTGTCGCTATACTTGGCTGCGGATGGATTTTAAAATCAGCAGCGCTTGATGTAAAAAATATGGAACGCACGGTTGAGGTTAAAGGATTAGCAGAGCGTGAAGTAACTGCTGATACAGTGATCTGGCCGGTACAATTTAGTGATGCAGATAATGACCTCGAAAAGTTAGTTGAACGGGTTGAGCAGAAAAATGCCGCAGTGATCGCTTTTTTAAAACTGCATGGCTTTGATGAACAAGAGATCAGCCAAGGTAGGCAATCAATTGTTGATAAACAAGCGCGCGAATACGGCGCTGATAATCAACAGTTTCGCTATATTGCCCGCGCAAATATTACCGTGTATTCGCAGCAGCCTGATAAAGTGCAAAACGCCTTAACTAAGGTGGGCCAGCTAGCCAAACAAGGTATTGCGATTGTGCAAGATAACTATGAAACCCGCATTGAATATTTGTTCTCTGGGCTAAACGATATAAAACCAGCAATGGTGCAAGAAGCCACCGAAAAAGCTCGCGAAGTGGCATTAAAATTTGCCAAGGACTCACAGTCAAAACTAGGTAAAATTCGCACCGCAAGACAAGGGCAGTTTAGTATAATCGACCGCGATTCAAACACTCCGCAGATCAAAAAAGTGCGAGTTGTAACCAGCGTTGAATATTATTTATCTGATTAATATTATTTATGTTGTACAAGGTAGCGCTCAACTTGTTCTGTTTTACAGCGTAAGTAAGCGCCACTGAGCAGTATTTTATAGTCACTGAGTGGCTTGTCTGGGCTTGTTTGAGATAACGTGAGTAAGGCTTTTAAGAATGCGGCAGTGTTTATATTGCCCTGATTTTGTTTAAACTCAACTTCCATTAATGCCAGCAAGGCCGAAAATTCATGCTTTGGTAAGCTGTGTTGGGCTGGATTGTTTGCAATGTAACTTGCAACTGGGGTCAGCCCGATATCATTAACTTGCGCTAAAGCTTGCAACAAGTTTTCGTTACTTTCAAATAGCATCAGTGAACGTACATAATTAAACGGTAATTTAGCCTCACTACACTCGCTAAATAAGCGGTGCAATACATTTTGCTGCTGTTGGTTTTGTTGTGTAAAACCATGATTGAACTTTAGACCAGGGGTAAAAAAACTTAATTGGTCGGTATTATTTAGCTGACTGATGATGGCTGTTGGTAGCGAGTGTTGAGTTAATATGCGTGTGGCGATATTTTGCAGATAAGTATATTTTACACTCATGCGTTGCGCACTGCTATATAAGTGCTGTAACTGCATGGCTTGTTGTATTGCAGATAAACTGGCAAAGCTATCAACAATGGCTTGCAACTGATGCTGCTGCATCTGTTGGTTTAGTTGACTGATACATGTATCCATTGTTAATCCTATACGTTACGTGTATATCAAGTGCTTTATCCTAGCGTAAAGCACTTGTTGGTCAAGTGTTTATCTATCTTTCAGGCAATAAAAAAGGCCGTAGATACGGCCTTTGTATATGTTATAAAGTAAGGATGCTTAAGCTGCTAGTTTGCTTGCAACCCACTCATCAACAAAGTTCTCTAGTACGTTTAGTGGCACTGCGCCATTTTTAAGTACCACATCATGGAATTCACGGATATCAAACTTATCACCTAGTTTAACCTTGGCAGCTTCACGAAGTTCTAGAATCTTCAGCATACCTACTTTGTAAGCCGTTGCTTGCGAAGGCATTACAATGTGGCGTTCAACCATTTTAACGCCGTCAGACGTCGCGTTTGGCGTGTTATTTACGTAGTAATCAATACCCTGTTGGCGAGTCCACTTCATTTCGTGGATACCAGTATCAACCACTAAGCGACATGCACGCCATAGTTCCATCGATAGACGGCCAAAGTCAGAATAAGGGTCTGCATACATGCCCATTTCTTTTGGTAATAACTCTGAGTACAAGCCCCAACCTTCGATATAGGCTGTGTAGCCACCGAATTTACGGAACTTAGGCACGCCTTCAAGCTCTTGCGAAATTGCAATTTGCATGTGGTGACCTGGAATACCCTCGTGATAAGCCAGCGCTTCCATTTGATACGTTGGCATTGCTTCCATGTCGTAAAGGTTAGCGTAGTAAACACCCGGGCGTGAACCATCTGGTGCAGGCTGTTGGTAGAATGCTTTACCAGCCGCTTTTTCACGGAAGGCTTCAACACGCTTAACAATCATGTCGGCTTTAGGCTTAACAATGAATAGCTCATCCAAGCGTGATTTCATGGTGTTAATAAGTGCCGTGGCTTCGTCAAGGTATTGCTGCTTACCTGCTTCAGTATTAGGTAAGTAAAATTGCTTATCGGTTTTCATAAACTGCATAAAGGCTTTTAAATCGCCTTTAAAACCAACTTTTTCTTTGATTTGGCGCATTTCGTCATGAATACGAGATACTTCAGCTAAACCGATGGTGTGGATCTCTTTAGCCGTTAAATCAGTGGTAGTCGTGCGCGCTAATGCGTTGTTGTAAAACGCTTCGCCATCAGGAAACTTCCAAGCACCATCACGATCATCAGCACGTTTTTCAAGCTGTGCCAAATAATTAATCAACTTAGAGTAAGAAGGTTTTACAGCCGCTTTAAGGGCTTTCTCAGCATCGCTGATTAACGCGTCTTTATCAGCTTGAGCAATTTCAAGCTTCGCAACTTTACGTTTAAAGTCGGCAAGTAAGGTGGAATCATCACCTTGTTCAAATGGCGCACCGTGAATGATATTTTTGCTTGAATCAATCACATGTGGGAATACAAATTTAGGAGCGATAATGCCTTTATCAGCACGTACTTCTAAATCAGTGATCAGTTGATCAATAACCGTGGTTACGCCATTCAAACGCGAGATGTAGGCTTTGGCATCGGCAACATCAGAAATCTGGTGTTGGTTGATTAAAAAGGCCGGGATCATCGAGTGAGTACCAAACATTTGGTTCACTGGGTAGTTATGATAGCGCCATTTAAAATCAGCAATGCTGTTTTCAAGGTCTTGCTTTTTAAGGTCATAACTAACTTTTGTGGTGTCATCTAGGAGTTCGCGGTTAATAGCGTTTAATGCCACTAAATCATCTTTTGTTTGTTGATGATCTTTCAGTACGCGCGCTTCGCTACCGTCATCCCATTTGTCGTAGTCTTGTTTGATACCCATGTATGTTTGATAAACAGGGCTGCTCATCACATCACGGTTAAAAGTATCTTCGAAGAACGCATTCGCTTTGTCTATTTCGCTTTGTACCGGTTGTGCTTGTACAGTTGGCGTGCTTTGTTGCTCTGGTGTTTGCTGGCAACCACCTAGCAGTGCAATACTCACTGCGGCGGCGATAAAGGTTAGTTTACGCATGTTTTCCCTTTTGTTGTTAGAAACCATTGAAGGTTATTAATTATTATTAGTGTGTATTTGTTAGTAAAGTTTGGGTTGTTATTACACAAACAATTCTAGCAGGTCATTTAAAAAACGATGACCTTTTTGGCTTACCTGCCAGTGACTATCCGTTTGCTTAAGCAAACCCTTGGCAATGGCTTGTTGCAGCGCATCAGCTTGGCTTTGCAGCGGTAACTGAGTTAAGGCTGTAAAGTCACTAATTGGGCAGGCTTCAAATAACCGTAAGCGATTCATAAAGAATTCAAACGGTAAGTCGTGTTGTTCAACTGGCCACTGTTTAAATAAATACGGCTTAGCTAAATCCATATAACCGCGAGGATGTTTTACTTTCTCAGTGCGGGTAATGATGCCTGTTTTAGCATCGGTTACCTTACCATGGGCACCACAACCAATGCCTAAATAATCGCCAAAGCGCCAATAATTCAAGTTATGTTGGCATTGAAAACCTGGTTTTGCATAGCCGGAAATTTCATATTGCTGATAACCTGCCTCAGTAAGTAAGGCTTGGCCTTGCTCTTGAATATCCCATAAGGTGTCATCGGCCGGTAACGTTGGCGGTTTAGAGGCAAATTGGGTATTGGCCTCAATCGTTAACTGATACCACGAAATATGTGGCGGATTAAGGGCGATGACTTTTTTCAAGTCGCTCAGCGCATCAGCAACAGATTGTCCCGGTAAGCCGTGCATTAAATCAAGATTAAAGCTATTTAAACCTGCTTCATGAGCTTGCTCTGCGGCATATATGGCTTCATCGGCACCGTGAATACGCCCCAACGCTTTGAGTTTGTCGTCTTGCATGCTTTGCACGCCAATCGAAATACGATTAATGCCAGCTGCCACATAGTCTTTAAAACGTCCTGTTTCAACCGTACCGGGGTTAGCTTCTAAGGTGATCTCGCAGTTTTCACTTAGGCCAATTAATGAATCCACCGCCGTTAATAAATTAACGTAGGCCTCACCGGTTAATAAGCTAGGCGTGCCACCACCGATAAAGATTGAATGAATTTTACGTCCTTGCACTAAGTGCAGATCGGTTTTTAAATCATCAATTAAATGCTGCACATATTCCTTTTCAGGGATCTCACCTTTTTGACCGTGACTATTAAAATCACAATACGGGCATTTTTGCACACACCAAGGGACGTGCACATATAAACTTAATGGTGGTAAATTCACAGGCCGCCTTTGAGCTTAAGCTCAGACAATAAACGTTGTAATGCCTGACCACGATGGCTTACTGCATTTTTTTGCTGCTTAGTTAATTGCGCACTGGTGCATTCAAGTTCTGGCACATAAAAAATAGGGTCGTAACCAAAACCACCTTGGCCATCTTGGCTTTGCGTAATTTGTCCTTCCCAGCTCGCACTGCAAATCAGTGGAGTAGGGTCATCAGCATGACGCATTAATACCAGCACACACCAAAAACGGGCACTGCGGTTAGGGTTGTTAGCAAGTTCGCTTAATAATTTATCAATATTATCTTGATCGCTAGCGCCTTCTCTGGCATAGCGAGCTGAGTAAACGCCAGGGGCGCCGTTAAGGCCATCAACCTCTAACCCTGAGTCGTCAGCAATAGCTGGTAGCCCCGTTATTTTTGCAGCATGGCGAGCTTTGATAATAGCGTTTTCAACAAAGGTGGTGCCTGTTTCTGCTACTTCTGGCACATTAAAATCGCTTTGTGGCACAACGTTTATTTCAAGCGGGTTTAGCATCTGCGCTAATTCGTTGACTTTACCCGGATTGCCAGTGGCTAACACTAAAGTTTTTTTCATGAATTAATCTACGTAAAATTTTTGCTGGAACTGCAGCTTTTGAAATTGATTACCTTGTTGTATTTCAATTTCAAAGCGCAGAATTTCTTCGTTAGTAAAATCAACTTGCGCGAGGTAATAAATTGCATCGCCTTCGATGACTTCTTTGAAGTCCAAGGTTTGCTTATTACCAAGTAGGTTTTTAGCAGTGCCTTTAAGAATGGCCGTTTGCGCTGTGGCATCGGTATCTTTTTTAAGGATTGAAATATTGACAATGCCCTTATAACCACTACGTTCTAGGCCATAGGTTTTGGCTATTTGTGGTTGAATAAAGGTTGACGGAAATGCAATGTAATGTACTTGCCATGGGCCGAGTTCTTTGTATTGTGCGCCTTGCATTTGTTCACTGTGGGCACTAAAGGTAATACCTGCTAATGCAAAGAATAAAATACTTGCGAGCTTTTTCATAAATGACTCTTAAAAAAAGAGGCCTAGTAGGCCTCTGTGTTAATGATAAGGTTAGCCGACTAAATCAATAAACAAAAACTGGGCAAATTGCAGCGCGATAATTAACACTAAAATTGATAGATCTAAGCCGCCCAGTGGCGGTAACACTTTACGAATAGGTCTTAACATTGGTTCAGTTAGCTGCTGAAATACCGCTTCTACTGGATTGTTGCCTTGGCTTACCCAGCTTAATAACGCGCGAATAATTAATACCCAAAACAGTAAGTTTAAGCCTTCTTTAATCACCGTTACTAGCGCATTTAAAAGTACAAATCCAACTTCCCATGTCGCGCCTACTAAAAATATCAGCGCAGTAATTTTTGCAGCAGCGACAATGAACGCCAGTAATAACGAAGCTAAGTCTAGGCCACCTAACCCTGGAATAATTTTACGCAGTGGATTAACAGCAAATGAAGTAGCTTTGACCACAAACTGACTCAACGGATTGTAAAAATCAGCCTTGGCGGCTTGTAGCCAAAAGCGCATTAATACGACCATTAAAAATAGATCGAATAGTGTGCTTATTAAAAATTGCATGGCGTTCATAACGTACCTTAATTAAAAACCTTAAACATAAATAGGGCTAAAAGCAGCAAAGTGCTTTTAAAGTTCTTGTTCCATTTGTTCCGCGCGAGCAATACAGGCATCCATTGCATCGGCGACAGTGTTAGTCAGACCGTGTGCTTTTAAATGTTCAACAGCTGCATGCGTGGTGCCACCTTTTGATGTCACATTAGCACGCAATTGTGAAATACTAATATCAGGTTGTGATACCGCCATTTCAGCTGCACCTAATGCTGTTTGCTGTACTAAGCGACGCGCGTCTTCATCGCTAAAGCCAAGTGCTTTGGCTTTTTCTTCTATGGCTTCCATAAATAAGAAAAAGTAAGCCGGTGATGACCCCGTAACAGCAATAACATCGTTAATTTGTGACTCTTGCTCAACCCATACCGCAATACCTGTACATTCAAATACTTGTTGCACAAAAGTATGTTCTTGCTCGGTTTCGCCGGCACCAAATAAACCTGATACACCGCGCCCTAATAAAGACGGGGTATTTGGCATACAACGTACCATCTTAACGTCTTGTCCGAGCATTTCACGTAACCGCTTAACCGTTAAGCCTGCGGCGACAGAAATAAATAGCTTATCGCTAAAGTCGATACCCGAATCTTGAAATGATTGACATAAATCACCCATCATTTGCGGCTTTACAGACAACACAATAACATCGGCATCGCGCAGTGCTTCGTTGTTATCTGCGGTGGTTTTAACCCCGAAATCCGCTGCTACCTTAGCGAGTTTTTCTTGGTTACGATTTGTTGCAATAATACTCGATGCAGCAAATCCTTTTTTTACCATGCCGCCAATAATGGCGTAGCTCATATTACCTGTGCCTATGAATGCAATTGTTTTATCTGACATATCTTAGTTATCACCTTAGCTTCGTTGGCCAAAAATATCCGTGCCGATGCGTACCATGGTTGAGCCTGCTGCAATCGCAGCTTCGACATCACCACTCATCCCCATCGACAGGGTGTCTATTTGAGGATATTGGGCTTTAAGTCTATCAAAGCAAGCACGTAATTGCTCAAAATATTGTATTTGTTGCTGTGGATCGTCAGTTTTTGCTGGGATTGCCATGACACCACGCAATTCTAAATGCGGGCAATGGTGAATAAATTCAGCGAGGCTTGCAAGTTTATCGGGGTGGCAGCCTGATTTTGAGTCCTCTAAGCTGATATTTACTTGGATCAGTACTTTTAAAGGGGCTTTATCTGCGGGCCTTTGATCGTTTAAACGTTGCGCTATTTTTTCACGTTCAATACTTTGCACCCAATCAAAGTGGCTGGCAACAAGGGCGGTTTTATTTGATTGAATTGGGCCAATGAAATGCCAAACAATATCGCTATAATTTGCTAATTGGGTTATTTTATCAACAGCTTCTTGAACGTATGATTCACCAAATTCTCGGTGACCTTGTTGATAAGCCGCTAGAATGAAATCAGCAGGTTTGGTTTTTGATACTGCCAACAAGCAGACATCGTGTTCATTACGATGATGTTTTTTTGCCGCTAGGGCAATTCTAGCATAGGCGGACTTAAGTCGTTCTGCTATTGTAACCATATAATTATCAGTTAGTTGTGGAGTCATAAATGGATATTACCGAATTATTGGCCTTTAGTGTGCAGCACAAAGCATCAGATTTACACTTATCATCAGGGGTTGCGCCAATGATCCGTGTTGATGGTGATGTGCGACGTATTAATATACCAGCGCTGGAAAACAAAGATGTTAACAGCCTAGTTTACGATATTATGAACGATAATCAACGCAAGGACTATGAACAAAACCTTGAAGTGGATTTTTCGTTTGAAGTGCCGAACTTAGCACGTTTTCGTGTTAATGCCTTCAACTCAAATCGAGGCCCCGCAGCTGTATTTCGTACCATTCCCAGTGAAGTGCTGACGCTTGATGATTTAGGTGCGCCAGATATATTTAAAACAATCTCAGATACGCCGCGTGGTTTAGTGTTGGTAACAGGACCCACAGGCTCTGGTAAGTCGACCACCTTGGCTGCGATGGTGGATCATATAAATCAACACAAGCATCATCATATTTTAACCATCGAAGATCCCATCGAGTTTGTGCACGACAATAAACTATCGTTAATTAATCAACGTGAAGTGCATCGCGATACGCATAGTTTTTCTAATGCACTGCGCAGTGCTTTACGTGAAGATCCAGACGTGATTTTGGTTGGTGAGCTACGTGATTTAGAAACTATTCGCCTTGCCATGACTGCTGCTGAAACCGGCCATTTAGTATTTGGTACATTGCATACTACGTCAGCCCCGAAAACCATTGACCGTATTATCGATGTGTTTCCTGGTGAAGAAAAAAGTATGATCCGCTCAATGCTTTCAGAGTCATTACGCGCAGTTATTTCACAAACCCTGTTGAAAAAAATTGGTGGCGGGCGCGTCGCAGCACATGAAATCATGATTGCAGTGCCTGCGATCCGTAACCTTATCCGCGAAGATAAAATTGCGCAAATGTATTCGTCGATTCAAACTGGCGCATCGCATGGTATGCAAACCATGGATCAGTGTTTAATCAATTTAGTGAATCACGGTGTTGTTACCAATGCTGAAGCGCGTGCTAAAGCACAAGATAAAAATAATTTCGGCGGCTAGGCCCGAGTAAGGAGCAGTAATGACACATTCTCTTGATTACTTTTTACATTTGATGATTGAAAAGCAGGGTTCGGATTTATTCGTATCGAGCCAATTGCCAGTCAGCGCAAAGATTAATGGCGAACTAATTGCACTTGGCGACGAAAAAATATCAGACGAAGAGTCGCTGCAATTAGTTGAATCAGCGATGAGTGAAAAACAAAAAGCAGAGTTTCATAGTACTAAAGAGTGCAACTTTGCCATAGCTACCGATGAAGGGCGCTTTAGGATCTCGGCATTTTGGCAACGAGATTGCGCGGGTATGGTTATTCGCCGTATTGTTACGCAAATTCCTGATGTTGCTGAGCTTGGTCTACCGTCGACATTGACTGATGTGATCATGGCTAAACGTGGTTTAGTGCTGTTTGTCGGTGGTACTGGCACCGGTAAATCAACGTCGTTGGCTGCATTATTAGGTTACCGTAATCGTAATCAACGTGGGCATATCTTGACCATTGAAGACCCGATTGAGTTTGTCCATGAACATCGCAAAAGTATTATTACTCAGCGTGAAGTTGGCTTAGATACGGAAAGTTTTGAGGCGGCGTTAAAAAGCTCATTACGCCAAGCCCCCGATGTCATTTTAATTGGTGAAATACGCTCGCAAGAGACCATGGAATACGCACTTAGTTTTGCTGAAACCGGTCATTTATGTGTTGCTACATTACATGCCAATAACGCTAACCAAGCAATTGACCGTATTATGCATTTAGTGCCTAAAGAAAAGCACGATAAGCTAAAATATGATCTATCCTTAAACTTACGAGCTATCATAGCACAACAACTAGTGCCTACAGCCGATGGCAATGGTCGAGTAGCTGCTATCGAAATTTTATTGAATACCCCGATTATCGGCGAGCTTATCAAAAAAGGCGACATTGGCGGCATTAAAGAAGCCATGGCTAAAGCGAAAGATATGGGTATGCAAACCTTTGATCAAGCGTTATTTGAGCTCTATAAACAGCAACGTATCAACTATGCAGATGCTTTGCATCACGCTGACTCACCTAACGATTTACGTTTGATGATTAAGCTTCGAAATAATGAACAGCAAGGGGCTGGTTTTTTACAAGGCGCAACCATTGATGGGTTGGACCCTAAAAATCAGTAGGGTAAATAATTAACTCATTGATATTGCATTACCTAAAAGGTGAGTATTAGTCAGTAATATTCACCTTGTAGCATAATAAAAAGTAAATGCGTGTAGGATTTTAGTTAAACGGATTGTTAACTCGTTAGTTAGCCGTAAGCTTGTTCAAAGAAGCTTTCCAAAATAATAACAGCCGACATATTATCCACATTCCCTTTACCTAAGCTACGGTAACCACCTTGCTCAAATAATCGTGCTTTAGCATCTGCTGTGGTTAAACGTTCGTCTTGGGTCTCTACAGGCAGTCCATAGTGATTATGTAAGCGGTTGGCAAACTTTTTAGCTTTAAAGGTGACTTCTTGATTTGTGCCATCCATATTAAGCGGTAATCCAACCACCAGTAAATCAGGTTGCCACTCATCGACATGCTTTTTAATAAAATCCCAATTTGGAATACCATCTTTGGCTTTGATAGCGCTTAGGCTCGATGCGGTTCCTGTTAGTTCTTGGCCGATAGCAACACCAATGCTGGTGGTGCCAAAATCAAAGCCCATCACGGTGCGTTCACCTTTGGGCTTTAGTTGTTTTTTAGTCATGCTATCTCTGTGCTTTAAAATTGTGGTTGACCACGCTTATGCGTGGCCAGCTTCCGAACTTAATTGGCTAATATCAAAACCGAGCGTCGCGACTGCTTTTTCCCAGCGTTGCTCTATCGGTGTGTTAAAAATAATCTCAGGATCGGCTTTTATAATTAGCCATGAATTTTCGAGTAGCTCTTGTTCGAGCTGGCCTTGCTCCCAACCCGCATAGCCCAGTGTAATAATAAACTGTTCTGGTGCTTGGGCTGTGGTTAAACTTGCTAACACATCTTTGGATGTGGTTATCATGATTTCGCTGCTAAGTTCTTGGCTTGCGCTATAACCTGCTTTTGGAGAATGCAGTACAAAACCACGATCGGTTTTTACAGGTCCTCCAGCAAATACTGCAACACTTGCTGCGTGGGTGGATTTGTCGTTATCAATCTCTATTTTGTCGAGCAAGTCGCCGACAGTAATATTGATCGGCTGGTTGATCACCAGCCCCATAGCCCCGTCTTCATTGTGCTCACAAATATACGCGACAGCACGTTTAAAAAAAGGGTCTTGCATTGATGGCATTGCGATTAAAAAATGATTTTCTAATGATTGCATAACGATACCCCTTTATTGTTAGTAAATTTAAGTATGGCTCAGTTTTCTTTCTATGGCATCAAATAAGCGCCCAGTAATTGAAATATCATAGGCAGCTTCGATTTCTTTTACGCAGGTAGGCGCTGTAACATTAATTTCTGTTAGCTTATCACCAATGATATCAAGACCTACAAAAATAAGCCCTTTCGCTTTTAATGTTGGTGCAACGGCTTCGGCAATTCTACGATCTGAATCACTGATTGGGCGTGCTTCACCACGACCGCCAACAGCTAAATTACCACGTGTTTCACCATTTTGTGGAATGCGGGCTAGGCAATATGGGATCACTTCGCCATCGACCACCAATACGCGTTTATCACCTTGTTTGATCTCTGGGATATAGTTTTGTGCCATGGCAAAACGGCTACCGTGTTCGGTGAGTGTTTCGCAAATAACCCCAATGTTGGCATCATTTTCAGTCACACGGAAAATAGAGGCGCCACCCATACCATCTAAAGGTTTTAGAATGATGTCTTTATGTTCAGCCAAAAATGCGCGGATCTGGTGCTTACAACGGGTTACTAAAGTGTCAGGTGTATGCTCACTAAACCATGCGGTGAATAACTTTTCGTTCGCATCACGCAGGCTTTGTGGCTTATTAATAATAAGCGTGCCTTCAAGTTCGGCGCGTTCTAAAATATAGGTTGCGTAAATGTACTCAGTATCAAACGGTGGATCTTTACGCATTAAAATAACATCTAAATCAGCAAGTGCTATACTGGCTTTTTCTTCCAGCTCATACCAATGGTTTGTATCGTCGAACACGGTTGCTTTTGCGGCTGTGGCATACGCTTTGCCTTTACGCAATGAAAGATCATTCATTTCCATGTAGTAAATTTCATAGCCACGGCTTTGGGCTTGCATCATCATTGCAAAACCGGTGTCTTTTTTGATATTGAATCCGCTGATCGGATCTGAAATTATACCTAACTTAATTGCCATGTTCGTTGCCTTACTGAATCTGTTGCTATTGATATGAGGGTGGTTTTGCTAATTTCAATTAGCTAAATCGCCAAATTGTAGCTGTAGTGCACTTAAGACTGTCAAAGCGGCAGTTTCAGTGCGCAGCACGCGTGGGCCGATACGGATATCAACAAAATTTTGTTGTTTGGTCTGGGCAATTTCATCATCAGTGAAGCCACCTTCAGGACCAACTAAAAATCGCACGCCAGCGCTAGGTACTTTGATTGTTTTAATACTGTGATCTGCACGAGGATGTAGGGTAAGCTTAATTTCATCACTGCTTTGTGCAAGCCATTGGCTGATGTCTATCGGTGGATGAATCGTGGTGATCCGGTTACGACCAGATTGCTCTGCTGCAGCAATCGCTATTTTTTGCCATTGCTGGTGTTTTTTTGCAAGTCGCTCGGCGCTTAATTTAACGCCACAACGTTGACTGAAAATAGGGGTGATTTCAGTGATCCCTAATTCAACAGACTTTTGAATGGTAAAGTCCATTTTGTCACCACGAGAAATCCCTTGGCCTAGGTGAATGCTCAGCGGTGATTCAACATCTTTTTCATTAAATTCAAGCGGCATTGCAACGACTGATTTTTTTCCTACTTCAATGAGTTCGCAAAGATATTCGCCACCTTGGCCATTAAACAACGAAATATGCTCACCGACTTTCATCCGTAATACGCGACCTATGTGGCCTGCTGCATCATCTTCTAACTGAAGTGCAGTGGCAATTACAATAGGACTTGCTTGATAAATATGAGGAACTCTCATGATGACCTTCAACAAAAATAGCTAATATCGTTATGGTATGTAAGTCATCTCTTTGGTGCAAATACTTATTGTGAGTCAGTGATAATTAGTTAAGTTTTATTTTAACTAATTATTAAGCTTTTCACATAATGCGTCTAAATTTTGCGGTGTTTCGGCTATTTCGGTTTGACATGATAAGTGATTATTTTGTGCTAAGTCTGTGACTGGTTCAAACAGGTATCCATCATCAATCTCTTTAATTAAAAACCGTACAGAATGTAATGAATTGAATATAAATCGTTGTTTATCATCAGCTAATAAATAATCCGTTTGATTGTATAGTACACCGGCAATATCATGGTGTTCATGTAAATAACTCGCCAGTTCTGACACGCTAATTTCATTACTAAAGTCGCAGTAGCAATAATCTTTGATCAACTGGTCAAACATTAATTTAACCAAGTGACGGGTATTTGCACCAGCAACAACAAGGGTACTTGGACTGGTGCCGTGTGGCTGAGCAAAATAATGTTCAGTGAATTGCCGGCTGAATTCACTGTCGTTATCGATCAGTAGATAGTTATTTACTTCAAACGGCATAAGGCCCCACGTATTACGTCATTTTCAATATTAAATTGAAAACATACTTATTAGTAAATAGCCTATAGCGCTGAAAACAGCAAATTCAATGCAAGCTATTCCAATATTATCCTGATGATCAATTTCAAGCTCAGTATCAATGTTTGGCAAAGAGATGAACTTGATTATAGTCGTTAATAGATACAGTAATAACCACATAGTGCCGCAATGTAAAGCTAATGTGAATAAATTCTCAACCATTTTACCACTGTGAAAAGTGGCACTGGCAAGACCCGCATAGATAGCTAATGCAAGGCCAATGGATTTACCGGCATAACGAATGCCAATAGAGGTGTTTTCTAAATTAAAGTTACTTTGTAATGACGCCCCTTGATTGGCGCGAGCAAAGCGATATTCACGGAATTTACTGTCTAAGGCAAAAATAGTTTGCAGTAAAAAGAAGCTGACAAAAGCAATTAGTAAGCTGCTAAACCCTTGGGTATGAGACCAGCTGTATAGCCCTAATGTAATAATACAGTTAGCGATCAACATGCCTGAATCTACCAACGCGGCACAGACATTTTGTTTTAGTATGGCGGCTTCTTCATTAAAGCGGTGCAAAATCCACTTGCGGTGGATCAAGTGGCCTACTTTAATAAAAGTAAACAACAGTACTATCAGTACAATCATCTTAAGCGGGTTTGATTGGGCTGCACTGATACTAATTTCATCAAATAAAAATGCTACAGTCGCGATCACTACACTAATTTCTGACGCAAAACTAATTCCTAGAGCAAAATTGTCATGTTGAGCAAGTTCTTCTTTTAATGCTTGTTTAGCCTTGAGTTGACTTACTACCCGCAAACAAATAACAGCTAAACAAATAACCATAAAACAGATAGCAATCGCGAGTAAACTAGTGTTAGATAAAGATAAATATGACATTGAGAACCTAGGGTGGTTATTATTATGTTAACTATTCTAGTACGGTTACGACTGATATAAAAGAGAGTATTTGATGACACCAGGCGAACAACTCCCAACAGCACTGCATGGCTTAGGCAGCGAACGTTTTTTTCAGCTATATCCAGAGCTTCCTGCTAATGAATTAATTATTAATTTGTTAGGTTTGAGTGACTTTGCCTGGCGTTGCCTGCAATCTCAGCCGCAGTTAATTGAGATGTTGCTCAGTGATACTCAAATGAGTTTGCGAGATAGTCCTAACCCATTTCAAGACTTAAATCTTACCGAGGTTGATGAAGCGCAGTGCCATAAAATTTTACGCCGTTACAGGGAACGCTATTGGCTAAAAGTAGCGTGTTTAGATTTATGTTACAGCAATGATATAGCCGATAGTATTGGCTATATCTCGGCTTTAGCCGATCAGCTAATTGATAGTGCCAATAACTGGGCATTTGCCCAGGTTGCTCAGATTAATGGGCAACCATTCGATGAGCAACAACTGCCACTGGCGATGTTGGTATTAGGAATGGGTAAGTTAGGTGGCCAAGAACTTAACTATTCGTCAGATATTGATTTAATTTTTTCTTATCCGCGTAGTGTAAAAACTCAAGGTGGGCGGCGCTCTTTAGAAGCGCAAGTGTTTTACACTAAAGTGGCACAAAAGCTGATTGCCGCACTTAATCAAACAACGGTTGATGGACAAGTATTTAGGGTCGATATGCGGCTGCGACCTTTTGGTGAAAGCGGCCCCTTGGTGATGAGTTTTAATGCCATGGAAGATTACTACCAAGATCAAGGCCGTGAGTGGGAACGCTATGCGATGCTCAAAGGACGTTTAATTGGCCCTCAAACGCACTACTGTGATGAATTTTATCAGTTATTAAAGCCTTTTGTGTATCGTCGCTATATCGATTTTTCAGTGATTGAATCGCTGCGTAAAATGAAGCAAATGATAGCTCAAGAAGTACGCCGTAAGCGCTTAACCAACAATATAAAACTAGGCGCTGGTGGGATTCGTGAGGTCGAGTTTGTGGTGCAAGCATTGCAAATGGTACGAGGTGGGCGTGAAGCCAATTTACAAACACAATCATTACAAAAAGCGTTAGCTGAATTAGTAAATATTCAAGTTATTGGCGCAGATGAAGCAAAACTATTACGCCACAATTATTTGTTTTTAAGGCGAGTTGAGCAATATTTGCAGATTTTTGCAGATCAACAAACGCAAACATTGCCAGATGATGGCCTGAACCAACAACGGCTAAATTACCTGTTAGAGCAGAGTGACTTCAGCGCATCTTTAGCGCAAATAAATGACATTATGGCTGGCATCCACAGTGAATTTGAACAAGTTATTGGTTATGAAAGTGAGCCAGTCGATCCTTGCGAAAGTGCTTTTATAAGTGCTTGGGAACACACCGATATTAGTGTTTTAACCGACCCAAATGATGCATGGCAAATACCATTAGAAGATTTTAAAGCCCGCTTAACGAAAACTAAAATTGGTCATCGTGGCCGTGATATTCTCGATAAACTCATGCCATTAATGCTAAAGCAACTATCAGACAGTCAAGCAAGTGGTGACGTATTTAGTATGATCTGCCAAGTATTAAGCAAGGTTATTTCACGAACAGCCTATTTAGAGTTGCTGTTTGAAAACCAAGGCGCGTTAAAACAGCTTGTTTCGTTGTGTTGTCATAGTAAATGGATTGGTGAGCATATTTCGCGTTACCCGATTTTACTTGATGAGCTTATCGATCCTGCGGTGCTGTATAAGCCTACACCACTAACTGCATATAAAGACGAAATACGACAGTATTTTTTACGAATTGATAGCGCAGACTTAGAACAGCAAATGGAAGCACTGCGTCAGTTTAAACAAACCCATCAACTACGTATTGCTGCCGCTGATGCAACCGGTGTGTTAGATGTAATGAAAGTAAGCGATCATTTAACAGCATTAGCCGAAGCGATAGTTGAGCAAGCGGTGAACCTTGCTTGGCAACAAATGGCGCAGCGTTTTGGTATTCCGCCTAATACTGATGAAGAGCACAAGGGCTTTGCCGTAATAGCGTATGGTAAAACCGGTGGTTTTGAAGTGGGTTATGATTCTGATCTCGATTTAGTCTTTGTACATAATAGTGATGGCTCAGAGCAAACTAATGGCACTAAAGCGATTGATTCACGGCAGTTTTATTTAAAATTAGCACAGCGACTAATGCATTTATTTAATACTCGAACGGCGTCGGGCATTTTATATGAACTAGATACGCGGTTACGCCCAGAAGGTGCCTCAGGGTTAATGGCAATCAATCTTGAGAGCTTTAACCACTATCAGCAAACGCAAGCTTGGACATGGGAACATCAAGCGCTAGTGCGTTCTCGGATGATTTTTGGGCAACCCGAATTACAGCAGCGCTTTGCACAAATTCGCTTAGGCATTTTGTGCCAGCAGCGCGACCCGCAAAAGCTTAAAGACGATGTGATCACCATGCGTGAAAAAATGCGCACACATTTAGCGAAAGGCAACGATATTGAGTTTGATTTAAAACAAGATACTGGCGGCATTGCTGATATTGAGTTTCTGACTCAATATTTAGTGCTTGATAACGCTTATAGCTTGGAGCAACTAACTACTTACTCAGACAACGTAAGGATTTTAACCGATGCAGCAAGGCTTGGTTGTATTAGTGATGAGATCAAGCAAGGGCTTATTACAGCCTATATTGATTATCGCTCGCGTTATCATGTGTTGAGTCTAGATCAGCAGGGACGTTGTGTAACAAAAGCTGAATTTGCGAAAGACATCGCATTTGTTACACAAGCATGGCAGCAGATATTTGAGTTAAGCGCTTAACTTCTTAGGCGCTTACAGTTTTCGCGCACATATTCAGAGGGCAGCTCGGTGATCACGGCTGCTCGCTGTTTAAAACAAAAGAAGGTATAAACTTCGTTTTCAAAGTCATCATTGATCGCCCGGCCAACTTGATAAAGCGTTGAATTAAAATTGCTATCCACTCGAAAGTGTTCTTTGATCACATAGTCTTTACTTAAATACCAATACAGAACGATATCTTCATCGCGTGCGTAATCAGTTAATACTTTTTTTAAAGTCGAGCCATTTTCAAAGCGTCTCGGCATTAACTCACCAGTCCAATTTGGTGAGGATGGTTCAACAACTTTAGCGCGCTCGGTCAGCGCCGCATCTATATTTATATTCGGATTAGCTAATTTAAGTACGTATTTATCGCGTTCATTGCTTTTATTTACCTGGTTGCGTAACGATGAATAAAAACGTGATAAACCTTGCGCAGCCGCATTTTTAGTATCTTTCATGTCCATGACTGGGCCATGACCTAATAAAAAATAAATCGCTGCGGCAATTAAAATAGCAGCTAGTGATAAATGCTTAACCCAAAACCACATGGCTCATACTCTTGTATTTATATTTACTAATAAAAGCATATTACAGCGGCGTTGTCACTTGTAATAAGAGGGGGCGTTCTCATCCGGCCTAGTTTTAAAGCGTCGATGAACCCACATATATTGTTCTGGTGCGGCATTAATAGCTTCTTCAATGCGTTGATTTACACGAGTCACATCGGCGAGGTTATCGCCAGATGGAAAGTCTTCAAGCATAGGGCGTACTTCTAAATGATATTTTCCCTGTTCGTCACGTCGACTTATAAGACTGACGGTTTCACAGTGCTTACTGGCTGCAAATAGCAAAGTCCCAGTGGTAGTTGCGGTATCTTGAACTGCAAAAAAAGGTGCAAATTCACAGCGTTGGCGGCCATAATCTTGATCGGGTAAGTAATAACATAATTTTTTATTTTTTAAGGCTTTGAGTAGGCCTTTAACATCGCGTTTGCCAACCACAAATTCATTTGAGCGTAAACGACCATTGGTAATAAAATATTCCATTAGCGGATTATTATGGGGGCGGTAAAAACCAATACCTTGATAGTGTAATCCCATGACACGGCTTGCCATTTCAAGATGCAGTATGTGTGGGACTATCATTAGAATCCCTTTACCAGATTGTTGTATTTGCTCAAAGTATTCAAGCCCTTTAACCGAGCCGCAAACTTTTTTTACACGCCAATCAGGCCACCACCATGACATGGCTGTTTCAATCATACCTATACCGGTATTTTCTAAGTTAGAAAGTACTAATGCTTGTTGTTCGGCTGCGGGCATATCTGGAAAGCAGCGTTTAATATTGACTTCAGCAATATGGCGACGACTTTTCATAAAACGATGGACTAAGCGACCTAGCAGTCGGCCCAATGCAAGTTGTAATTTCTGCGGTAGCCAAGAAATTATATACAAAATAAATACGCCAAACCAAGTAAACCAATAACGAGGGCCCAAGAAAGACCATTTAAATGGGGAGTTGTTGACCACAGAAGTATCTCATATGCAAAAGAAGCTAGTTTAACTGGATGAATAAAAAAATACAAAAAAGCCAGCAAGTTGCTGGCTTTTAAATGAGTAATGTTAAGCTTATCTTTATTGGATTTCTTTTAAACCTTGGTTGATGGCTTGTAAATCATTACTTGTTAACGTGCCCGCTGCTTGTTTTAAGCGTAGCGTTGATACAACGTAGCGATAGCGTACATCAGCGAGGTTACGTTTGGCGTTAAATAAGTTTTGTGTACTGACCAGTACGTCAACAATAGTACGAGTACCCACTTCAAAACCAGCTTCAGTGGCTTTTAATGCACTTTCAGCAGAAACTACTGCTTGTTCAAGGGCTTTAAAGGTCGCAATATCTGATACTACTTGATTATAAGAGGTGATCACCGAGCGGGTTACGCCACGTAGACTAGCTTCAAGATCTTCACTTGCAGCAACATAAAAAGCACGTGCCTGCTCAGTCGCTGCAGTAGTAGCACCGCCTGAATATATTGGCACACTAAAGTTAATGCCAATATTTGTACTATCACCACGTGGACGGGCAGTGTTGCTATTGCTATCAGTTAGTGTATCACCGTAGCTGGCATCTAAAGTCAGCTTAGGGTAATGACCCGCTTGTGCTAAATCAATTTGATCTTTAGCGATATCAACCGTTACTTTAGAGACCTGCAGAGTTAAATTATTTTGTTCTGCAAGCTTAATATAATCGGGTGATTTTTTTGCTGGTTGAACTGTAGAGAAAGTCTCAGTGTTTAACATATCCAGCTTAGCGTGATATTTACCGGTGATTTCGCGAAGCTGCTCACGGGCAGTTTCAACGCCGTTTCTGGCAACGATTTCGCGGGCAACCGAGTTATCGAATTGTGCTTGCGCTTCATGCACATCGGTAATTGCCGTTAAGCCTACTGCATAACGCTGTTTGGTTTGCTCAAGTTGACGTTCAATAGCGCGTTTTTCAGATTGTACAAATTCTAAGTTATCAATCGAACTTAATACGTTGAAATAGCCATCAGCAACACGAACAATGAGATCTTGCTTGGCAAAGTCATATTGAGCAGCTGCTTGCAACGCTTGTTTGTCTGCAATACCGAGTGAATTCCATGCACCTAAATCAAACAGTGTCTGGCTTAGTTTAAGACCACGGCTGAATGTATCTGAATCGCTATCGACCTTGGTGTAACCTGCCGCATCAGTACCATTAAATGATGTGCTATCGGTTTTATCATACCCCATAGAAAAACCGATTTGTGGCAATAATGCGCTCATTGCACGGTCACTGTTATAAGCTTGTGCGTTTGCTTGGGCTTTTGCTTTTAAAACAGTAGGATCGTTAGCTGTGGCGATTTCATAAACTTGTAATAAGTCTTCAGCATTTGACGCTGTGGCAGTTAATGC
Organism: Pseudoalteromonas sp. SR44-5; assembly: GCF_014163675.1. Taxonomy (NCBI): domain Bacteria; kingdom Pseudomonadati; phylum Pseudomonadota; class Gammaproteobacteria; order Alteromonadales; family Pseudoalteromonadaceae; genus Pseudoalteromonas; species Pseudoalteromonas sp. SR44-5. The sequence goes on along the minus strand of NZ_JACJDT010000020.1, from coordinate 11,558 downwards.
GCAAGATATACCAATCAGCGCAGCAAGAATGTTTTTTTTCATTATTCGTTCAGTCCTTAGACAATTTACGTTCTAAAAGCATGGTAACCTGTTTTACTTAAGAACAAAAAAAAATTTGCGTAAAACAGCGTAAACAAGTGTAACAGAATATATACCCAAACCACCTCAATATGTCAGTTTCAGTTGGAATTAAAAGCGATTTAGGCAAGGCATTGATTGTAAGTTATAGTGGTTCTATTATTAAAATCAATAACGCAGTATAAATCGCTTTTAAACCAACCCCCTGGGCGTTTCACAGGAACTTACTCTCATCGTTGTTACTTCTTAAAAGGGACTGCCATTGTTGCAAAGTAACGCCTTGATATTAAGCCCCTGTGAAACGCTGGATTCTGCATCTTGAGGTGGTTTGGGTATAATCCCCGGACATGATAGTAAGTATCTAGGTTTAAATTCAAGTAATAGCATGTGTAATAGGAAACTTCATGGCTGATGAAAAGCTCACAAAATTTACCAAACAAGACGTTAAAATTGCTCCTATAGAAGTACTTTATAGCGGCTTTTTTAATATTAACTTATATCAGTTTGAACATGCATTATTTGCGGGGGGTCAATCAGAGACTATCCGTCGTGAGATACTCGAACGCGGTGACGCGGTTGCAGTTTTACCGTATGATCCCATAGCAGATAGTATTTTATTGATAGAACAAATACGTATTGGCGCGATAAGAACTAAACAGTCACCTTGGTTATTAGAATGTATAGCAGGCATGACCGATGGCAGTACTAATTATGAAGATGTCGCTAGGCGCGAAGCATTTGAAGAAGCGGGCTTAGTACTGAGCGAATTGGAATTTATGCTATCGTACCTGTCAAGCCCAGGAGGGACTACTGAGCGGTTACATCTTTATCTTGCAAAAACTGATTTAAGTCAGCTACAAAGTGACGTGTATGGACTTGCAACTGAAGGTGAAGATATTAAAACGCATATTCTCAGTTTTGATGATGCAATGGCGCGTTTAGCAACCGGTGAGATAGATAATGCTGCCTCGGTAATTTCATTGCAGTGGTTAGCGCTTAATCGCGAACGTATAATTAATCAGCGCAGCTAAAATAGTAATAGACTACCCTTAACCTCTAACTTTATGGCGGTAATGTGACAGCACTTGCAGTGAAACAACGATATATTCAGAGTCTTCCTAAATACTTGACGTTATGTGAGCATAACTACTTACGTGCTTTAAAATTGCTGCCCAATGAGCGCAAAGAAGGCAATACACGTCAAGTACAATTGGGTAATAACCAGTTTGTAATTAAGGTGGATGGCTGTGCTAAATACACGATGGATATTTCAATAACCCAATTAACCGGTATGTTAAAAGGGGTTAATCCGCTGTTTTTAACTGTGCGTTTATATCACGATGCAAAAGTTGCTGAAATAATTCACCATGATTACCATCAAAGGATCAAACCTTCATATGGTTACCCTAATCCGCAAATGCATCAAAAAGATGAAAAATATCAACTTAATGCGTTTTTGTATGATTGGTTAGTGGCGTGTGTTGAAAGTGGTCGAGCGGTACTTAACTGGGATATAAATGATGGCCTGGTTTGATGAGTCGGCGCAGTTCAATAATACTCAGCTGCGCTTAGCGCATATTACCGATTGTCACTTATTTGCAGACCCACAAGGGGAGTATTTTGCGGTCAATACCGCTGAGCACTTTTCTCGCGCGCTTGCTGATATGGCACACCAGTCATTAGACGCTGTGATCTTTGGTGGCGATTTAACCCAAGATCACAGTTTTGCATCATATTTGTTGTTTGCTCAGTTGATTGCCGATTCTGCGCTTACTTGCCCTGTTTTTTGGCTGCCTGGTAATCATGATGATATCAGTGCGATGCAGCGTATTTCTGGTGGTCAAATCAATAGCGCAAAACGATTAATTGCCGATGGCTTTGAAGTGTTGTTAATTAGCTCTAAAGGGCCAACACCAGCAGGTTGGGTAAGCGAAGCCGATTTAAATGAACTCGCTGATTTATTAGCGACTTCACAGTCGCCGAGCGTGGCTTTTTGCCACCATAATCCATTACCTATTAATGGTTACCTAGACAAGCATATGCTCGAAAATGGCCCGCAACTACTTAATGTATTGCATAATAGCGCGCTAGTAAGGCAGTTATTTCATGGTCATGTTCACAATGACTATCAATTTAAATTCAGAAGTATTGAGATTTTTGCCACGCCAGCAAGCTCAGTGCAGTTTACTAAACACACCGATGACTGGCAGCAACACAATGCGGGGCCTGGTTATCGATTGTTGACAATATCAAAGCCAACAAACAGTGCAAATCTATTAATTAACTCGGAACTGATGTGGCCCAACGAGTAATTTATATTCATGGTTTTAATAGCAGCGAACATTCATTTAAAGCTGTCCGCTTTGCTGAGTATATGGCACACTATGACGTTGATTATTGTGTGCCACGGCTAAGCCATGAACCGTTTCATGCGATAATTCAAATTGAACAATTATTAACGCCAAATACTGTATTACTTGGCAGTTCTTTAGGTGGTTTTTACGCCACTTATTTATCGCAAAAATATCAGTTACCAGCAGTGGTTATAAACCCTGCGGTTAAGCCTTATTTATTGTTGAGTTCTTTGTTAGGGCCGAACTATAATCCCTATCAGGATAGCCATTACGAGCTCAACAATAGTCATATTAACGCGTTAAAATCACTGTCGATACCTAGCTTAGAGCGCCCATCATTACTGTACTTATTACAGCAAACGGGTGATGAAGTACTGGATTATCAGCAGGCCGTTAAATATTATTCACAATGCAAGCAACAGATAGAATTTGGTGGTGATCATAGCTTTGTTGGCTTTGATGACTCCATTGCTAGTATTGTAGATTTTCTTAAAATCACGTAAAACATAGCTAAGCGCATAAAAGATAAAAACTATGAGTCAGCAAAATTATAACGCCGAAGCCATTGAAGTATTAAATGGGTTAGAACCTGTTAAACGCCGCCCTGGTATGTACACCGACACCACCCGTCCTAATCACTTAGGACAAGAGGTTATTGATAACAGTGTCGATGAAGCCATGGCCGGACATGCCACTAGAATTGATGTCATTTTGCATGAAGATAATTCGCTAGAAGTTAGCGATGATGGCCGTGGTATGCCTATCGATATTCACCCAGAAGAAGGTATTCCTGGGGTCGAATTGATTTTTACCAAGCTGCATGCTGGTGGCAAGTTCTCTAATAAAAACTACCAATTTTCAGGTGGTTTGCACGGGGTAGGGATCTCCGTGGTTAATGCATTATCAACGCGCGTTGAAGTGGTTGTGCGCCGCGATGCACAACAATACATGATGGCGTTTGAAAGCGGTGATAAAGTTGAAGATCTTCATGTTATAGGCACCGTAGGTAAACGTAATACAGGTACAACTGTACGTTTTTGGCCTGATGTAAGCTACTTTGACTCAGCTAATTTCTCGTTGACTAAATTACATCATTTATTAAAAGCTAAAGCCGTACTTTGCCCAGGTTTACGTATTAAGTTTGTTAATAAACAAACCAAAGAAACCCAAGAGTGGTATTACGAAACAGGCCTTAAAGACTACTTAAACGAAGCTGTTAAAGGTTACGAAGTACTGCCAAAAGACCCATTTACCGGTGAGTTTTCAAGTTCAACGGAAGGTGCTGATTGGGCGGTTGTTTGGTTACCTGAAGGCGGTGAATCGATAGCTGAAAGTTACGTTAACTTAATACCAACTGCGCAAGGCGGTACTCACGTAAATGGTTTGCGACAAGGTTTACTTGAGGCTATGCGTGAGTTTTGTGAATTTAGAAACTTACTGCCGCGTGGCGTTAAGCTCACCCCCGATGACATTTGGGAACGGTGTAGCTACGTTTTATCAGTGAAAATGCAAGATCCACAATTTGCCGGTCAAACCAAAGAGAAATTATCTTCTCGTTCGTGCTCGGCATTTGTATCTGGGGTGGTAAAAGATGCATTCAGTTTATGGTTAAATGAGCACACCGATACTGCTGAGTTACTGTCAGAGTTATGTATTTCTAATGCACAGAAACGTCTTCGCGCAGCCAAAAAAGTGGTGCGTAAGCGTGTTACCGCAGGTCCCGCATTACCGGGCAAATTAACCGACTGTAGCGCTGCAGATAACGACCGTACAGAGCTATTTTTAGTAGAAGGTGACTCAGCTGGTGGCTCAGCTAAACAAGCACGTGATCGTGAGTTTCAGGCAATAATGCCACTACGTGGTAAAATTTTGAATACGTGGGAAATTGAGTCTGGGCAAATTTTAGCGTCACAAGAGGTGCATGATATTTCTGTGGCGCTGGGTATCGACCCTGACTCAACTGATATCTCTTCGTTGCGCTATAATAAAATTTGTATCTTAGCGGATGCTGACTCCGATGGACTGCATATTGCGACTTTGTTGTGTGCACTATTTGTTCGTCATTTCCCAACGTTGGTGAAAACGGGTCACGTATATGTAGCTATGCCACCGTTGTTTAGAATCGACATTGGTAAAGATGTTTATTATGCCCTTGATGAAGATGAAAAATCCGGCATCCTAGCGCGTATTGAAGCAGAGAAAAAACGCGGTAAAGTAAATGTTCAGCGTTTCAAAGGCTTGGGGGAAATGAACCCACTGCAACTACGCGAAACGACCATGGATCCTAATACTCGTCGCTTAGTTCAGCTAACCTTAGAAGATGAAGTTGAAACCATGGAAATGATGGATATGTTGCTGGCGAAAAAGCGCTCATCAGATCGTCGTCAATGGTTAGAAGACCACGGTAATCGTGCTCAAGTGTGATTTTTCAAGGGTGTAATGCCATGCAAGTACAGCAAGGGAGTTGTTTTAAACATTTAAACAGTTTAGTTTTATTAACGATTCTTGTTACTTGTTTGTACTTGTACTGCGCACCTTTAAAAGCACAGCAAAAAACCGCTTTTGATGAGCAATGGTTAACAACACAACTGCATACCGCCCACGAAAAAAGCATTCAGGATCCAGGCCAAGCCATTGAGTTTGTAGCGCTATTATTAGTAGAGCATACGAGTCGCTTAACAGTGTTACAACGCACAAGGTTACAACTCAATTTAGCTGAAAATTACTTATTAAATGGTGAAATAACTAAATCCATTGAATTGGAACAGCAAATAGCGAAGCAGCTAAACTCACTAAGTAGTGATGCGCTGATAAGCTACTACTTAGTAAAATCGGATATTTACAATTTTACTGGGCAAACTGAAAAATCATTAGCAGTTTTAATGACAGCTAAAGAGCTAGTTGAACAACTTGATAATGATAAGCTAAAAAGTGATGTATATGGCGCTTTAGCTAATTTTTATGTGTATAACCATGATGATATTCGGGCATTAGATTACTTCTATAAAAGTTATGTAATTATTAAGCGTAGTGGAAGTTTACTTGATTTAGCCTACATAGAATCAACAATGGCAAAATCGTACGAATATTTGTTTGATTACAACAAAGCAATTGAAGTGCAAACTAAGGCATTAGATTATTTTTTAAAACATGACTTAGCGTTTGACAGTTTAGTGTCGTATTTTCATTTAGCTAAAGTTTATTTAAAGATGGGGCGCAGCCAAGAGGCGATTGCAAGTAGTCAGAAATTACTGACGTTGAGCAAAAAGTTAGCCAATGAAAAATTAGTGTACTACGGTTATATTATCTTAGCGGAAGCATATTTATTAGAACAAGATATGGCTCAAGCTAGCCATTATTTGTCATTGAGTAATCAATATTTTGACAGGCTTGAAGATGTAGTTACCATTGCTAACCACTTCTATACTCAAGCAGGTATTGAGTTAGCACTGAATTTGCCTGAGCAAGCCACGATAACCTTAACTAAAGCGCAGCAGTTGTCGAAGCAAATTCCGATAGAAAACAGTATCACATCACTATTGAAGTTAACCCGCTTGCTTACTCAGCTTGCGGTGCAGCAACAAGATTATCAGCAGGCGTACTTACATCAGCAAGATCTTATCGCTTTAAATGCTCAACATTATAATAAAGTGCGCGAGTTATCCCGTTCTCGCTATCAAGTTCAGTTTGATACTAAACAAGTAGAAATTGAACGACAGCTGCTTGAAAAAGATAAAGAACTTAGCGAATTTGCATTACAAGAAATTAAGCAACAGCAAGCATTACAAAAAACCATTATGCTAAGCGTACTATTATTATTTTTATTGCTGTTAATCTTTTCATGGCGACAATATCGTTTAAAGCGCAAATTTAGTGTGCTAGCCAATACGGACGTTTTAACTGGTGTGGCTAATCGACGTAAAATAATAGAGTTTGCTCAGTTACAGTGGCAACAGTTAAAAAAAGATGATCACAATTTTTGTTTGATTGCTTTTGATTTAGACCACTTTAAAAACATTAATGATGATTTTGGCCACCCGGCAGGGGATTTAGTGTTACAAGCGATCACGAATACATCTCTGCGAGCGATCAGAGAGAATGATATTCTAGGGCGCATTGGTGGCGAAGAGTTTTTAGTGGTACTCAACAATACCACTTTAGCTGAAGCCACTGAAATTGCTTATCGAATTAAAACTGAGATTGAAAAAGAACGTATAATCAGTGATGGAAATGAGATCAAAGTCACTGCAAGTTTTGGTGTGGCGCAAAAGCAAGCGCAACTAGGCTCATTTAAAGATTTATTTAAAAAAGCAGACAAAGCGTTATATGCCGCAAAAGATCATGGCCGTAATAGGGTAGAAATCGATGAATAAATTACTAGTTTCTGTATTAACATTAGGCTTGCTAAGTACTCCCTTAGCAGCAAAAGAAATCCTTAAAGAACTCAGTGTTCCTGATGGCTTTACTGTAAACATATTTGCCAGTGATGTGGAAAATGCACGGCAATTAGCAGTATCTAAAAAAGGTATTGTGTATGTTGGCTCGCGAAACGCGGGCAATGTATATGCACTGATTGATCACAATAGTGATGGGGTTGCCGATAAACAAATTTTGGTGGCCAGTGGTTTAACTATGCCTTCAGGTTTAGCGATCAAAGATGGCGACTTATATGTTGCTGAAGTGCAACGTATTATTCGCTTCAAAAATATTGATACACAATTGAAAGCACCTAAATATGAAGTGGTTTACGACGCATTACCGACAGAACGTCATCACGGTTGGAAGTTTTTACGCTTCTCACCAACCGGCGAGCTGATCATTCCTGTGGGCGTACCTTGTAATATTTGCGCTGAAGATGAGCGCTATGGGCGAATATTTTCATTGGATGTAAACACCAAACAAATGACCACGTTAGCACAAGGTGTGCGTAACTCTGTTGGCTTTGACTTTCATCCTAGCACCCAAGCTATGTGGTTTAGTGATAATGGCAGAGACATGATGGGTGATGATCTTCCACCGGATGAACTAAACCGCTTAACAACCGAAGGTGAACATTTTGGTTTTCCGTATGTGCATGCAGGTGCCATCTTAGATCCTGAATTTGGTAAAGGTAAAAATATTGCCGATTACAGTGCCCCAGCTTTAGCCTTGGGTGCGCATGTTGCTCCATTAGGGATTCATTTTTATCAAGGTAAACAATTTCCTGCTACTTATAAGCAGCAATTATTTATTGCTGAACACGGCTCTTGGAACCGCAGTAAAAAATCTGGATATAAAGTGGCAGTTGCCACTATTGAGCAAGGACGTGTGATAAAATACACGCCGTTTATTACGGGCTTTATGAAAAACGAAGAAACATTGGGTCGTCCGGTTGCTTTTGCAGAACTTGCCGATGGCAGCTTATTGATCTCCGATGATTATGCCAATGTGATCTACCGTGTAAGCTATAAAAAAAATTAGGTAGGCTTTGATGAGTGATACAGATACCTTGCTATTGCAAGGAATTGAGCAACAAACAATGGGGCGTTTTACCGAAGACGCCTATTTGAATTATTCCATGTATGTGATCATGGATAGGGCATTGCCACATATTGGCGATGGTCTAAAACCAGTACAACGTCGTATTATTTACGCTATGAGCGAACTGGGGTTATCGGCAACGGCTAAATATAAAAAGTCAGCCCGTACCGTTGGTGATGTACTTGGTAAGTACCATCCTCATGGTGATAGCGCTTGTTATGAAGCGATGGTGTTAATGGCACAACCGTTTTCTTATCGTTACCCATTAGTTGATGGGCAAGGGAACTGGGGTGCTGCAGATGATCCAAAGTCATTTGCGGCAATGCGTTATACCGAAGCGCGTTTATCTAAGTTCTCAGAAGTACTGTTAAAAGAACTTGGCCAAGGGACTGTTGATTGGACGCCAAACTTTGATGGCACAATGGACGAGCCACAAGTATTACCATCACGCTTACCACATATTTTACTCAATGGTATTACGGGTATTGCAGTGGGTATGGCAACTGACATTCCGCCACATAACGTACGCGAAGTAGCCAGTGCCTGTTGTTTGCTATTGGATAACCCTAAAGCTGAACTAGATCAATTGCTTGAGCATGTACAAGCTCCCGATTACCCAACTGAAGCTGAAATAATTACTTCAAAAGCGGATATTCGTAAAATTTATCAAACCGGCCGTGGTTCGATAAAAATGCGCGCTATTTATACAGAGGAGCACGGCGATATTGTCATTACTGCACTGCCACATCAATGTTCTGGTGGTAAAGTACTTGAGCAAATCGCAGCGCAAATGAATGCCAAAAAGCTGCCTATGGTGGCTGATTTACGTGATGAGTCTGATCACGAAAATCCAACCCGGATTGTCATCATTCCGCGTTCTAATCGCATTAAAGTGGAGCCGTTAATGGCTCATTTATTTGCCACTACAGACTTGGAAAAAAATTACCGCGTTAATATCAATATGCTTGGTCTTGATGGCCGTCCGCAGGTAAAAGATTTACGAACCATTTTAACTGAGTGGCTGGTGTTCCGTCGTGAAACAGTGCGCCGTCGCCTGCAATATCGTTTAGATAAAGTATTGGCTCGTTTACATATTTTAGAAGGTTTACTTGCAGCCTTTTTAAATATTGATGAAGTTATTGAGATTATTCGTAGCGAAGACAAGCCAAAGCCTGTGTTAATGGAACGCTTTGGTATTACAGACATCCAAGCCGAAGCAATCCTTGAATTAAAACTACGTCATTTAGCGAAACTTGAAGAGTTTAAAATTCGTGGGGAGCAAGATGAGCTTGCCAAAGAGCGCGATAAATTACAGCTGACTTTAGGCTCTGAACGTCGTATGTCGACGTTACTAAAAAAAGAGATTCAAGAAGCAGCAGAGCTGTATGGTGACGATCGCCGTTCACCGATTGTCGAACGTCTTGAAGCGAAAGCATTAAGCGAAAAAGATTTAATCCCATCAGAATCAGTAACCGTTGTGTTGTCTGAAAAAGGTTGGGCGCGTGTTGGTAAAGGCCATGATTTAGATGTTGAAGGGCTCAGTTATCGAGCTGGCGATGCATATAAAGCCTCTGCGCGTGGTAAGAGTAATCAACCTGCGGTGTTCTTAGATTCTGCTGGGCGTGCATTTGCCACTGATGCGCATGGGTTACCGTCGGCACGAAGCCAAGGTGAACCAATGACAGGGCGGTTTAACCTCACTGCAGGTGCTAATTTTGAGCATGTAGTGATGGGCGAAGACAAACAAGTACTGTTAATGGCATCAGATGCAGGTTATGGTTTTATTACTGATTTTGTAGATCTAGTAAGTAAAAACAAAAACGGTAAAGCCTTGGTTAGTGTGCCTAAAGGTGGGCAATTATTAGCGCCAATTAGGGTTAATGATGTTGCTAACGATTACTGTATGGCGATATCGAATGAAGGCCGGATGTTGTTATTCCCATTACGTGATTTACCAAAACTAGGTAAAGGTAAGGGTAACAAGATAATCTCTATCCCAAGTGCCAAAGTACAAGCGCGTGAAGAGTTTGTTAAAGTGCTGGCAGTGGTGCCTGAAGGTACCAGTGTTACCCTGCATGCAGGTAAGCGTAAGCTGACTCTTAAACCCAGTGATTTAGAGCATTATCATGGTGAGCGTGGTCGTCGAGGTAATAAATTACCGCGTGGTTTACAGCGTGTCGATGAAGCGGTTGTAGAGTTGACGGCGATTGATGATGACATTGAGCCGACAGAAACTGAGTAAGTATTTTTTTTATATCTATGAATAAAACGGCCTGCTATTGCAGGTCGTTTGTTTTTAAAGCAGAAAATTATTTTAAGCTTACATGTGTTCGCTAAACACTCGTTTAGCGGTAAAAATAACGCTATAATGCCGACGTTATTATTTTTGGAGCGTTTTCTTTGTTAGCTATTATTCGTATTGTTATTATGGCATTGTTTATTTTATTAAGCTGTGTATTTGGTTTACTCCTTTGTTTAGTAAAACCTTTTCATATAAATAATGTACATATTATTTCAAGTTGGTTTGGTACAGTGGCTAAAATGCTTGGTGTAAACGTGGTTATTACACGCCATCCTGACGCGCAAAGTTGTGGCCCTGCAGTATATGTTGCAAACCATCAAAATAATTACGATATTTTCACTTTACCGGCGGCGGTACCAAAAAACTGTGTCAGTTTAGGTAAAAAAAGTCTTAAGTGGATCCCATTTTTTGGACAGCTATATTGGCTTTCGGGCAATATTCTAATTGATCGGGGTAATCGCTCTAAAGCGGCTGGCACGATCACTAAATCGGCCGATAAAATCAAACAAAAAGGCCTGTCAGTGTGGATTTTCCCAGAGGGAACCCGCAGTTACGGACGTGGCTTATTACCATTTAAAACAGGTGCATTTCACACGGCTTTAAATGCGGATGTACCTGTAGTACCTGTATGTATGAGCACAACATATAAAACCATTAAGCTAAATCGCTGGGACAATGGTATAATCTACATAGACATGTTAGCGCCAGAACCACTTGATAAAACGATTGGAGCACGTGAACACGCAAAGCGTATTCATAGCAAAATGGCTGCTAGAATAACTGAATTAGATGCTCAAGTGAGAGAAAAGTAATGGAAAATTGGCGTGAAATTAGTGAAGACATTGTAACTTCGTTATTAGAAGATGGTTCTGATCCTGAGATCTTATACGAAGTAGAACATCACTTTGTTTGCGAAGACTTTGTCAAGCTTGAGCAAGCTGCACTCGCTGCGTTTAAACTAGGCTATGACGTTGAAGAGCCTGCAGAGCTTGAGCTTGAAGACGGCAGTAAGATTTGGGGCTTTGACATCGTTGTTGAAGCTGAGTTAGATGTTGAGGTAATAATGGAAGATGTTGATAAACTAGCACAACTTGCGATCGACACCGACGTAGAATACGACGGCTGGGGCACTTACTTCCAAGAGTAATGTGTTAGCCACTAGGTCCTAACCACTAGGACCTAGTACTTCGTCACACAAATTTTGACTAGTTGAGAGCACCGTAAGCTCTCTCTAGTTTTTCACGTGCTGAATCAACATTAAACATCCAATTTATACTGGCGCCTTCTTTATTTCGGCGCCATTC
>NZ_JACJDT010000209.1:0-350 GCF_014163675.1 Pseudoalteromonas sp. SR44-5 | reverse complement strand
TCTTCTGTTGCATCACGATTTTCGTGATAAACATACTTATAGTTATTTTTTATGACAGGATCGAGCGGATACTTATCCATATAGGGACCAATTTTATCACCTCTCCATGTAACACTATTTCCCTTATTTAAATGGTGTTGAACAGACTGTAACAACCCAAAAGGGATTGGTTTATTTTTATCCATAAACTCCGTTAATAATGTCCACGATTGACAAGCCCCATCGTAGCTATCAGCAAACGCGACTATGTATTGGCAATCCCTTTTACCATGCTTAGGGTATTTTTTAGGGATTAAACTTGTAACAGGCATGCCTCTTCCCAAACTAAAGCCTAACGAGCCTCGATACAT
>NZ_JACJDT010000208.1:0-352 GCF_014163675.1 Pseudoalteromonas sp. SR44-5 | reverse complement strand
TTGCTGAGTTGTGCTTGTCCACTGTCATCTAGTTGCCCGGTCGCTTGCGTTCCATCATCAAAGGTAATGGTGTAGGGCGCATTTTTAACCGGGCTGCCGTCTTGGTAAACGTATTCTAAATCGACCACACTGGCGGTAGTTGCAGCAACGCCTGCATCATTTATGGTTACATCATTAATACGGCTAATACTCGCAGGACTTGAGGCACTTGGGCTACTGGCTGTTTTCGGGCTTTCTATATCGTAATCAACTGGTCCATCAAAGGTGACAATGTTGCTGTCGAGGGTGAGTATATTGGTAGCGATGATGGTGGCGTTGCCTTGGCTATCGAGTTTAATTTCGCCGCCGGCGT
>NZ_JACJDT010000207.1:0-353 GCF_014163675.1 Pseudoalteromonas sp. SR44-5 | reverse complement strand
AGCCATAACCAAAAATACACCCGATTCTGCGGTTACTTAAAAGATTGCAAGGTATGCCCACTGCAACAGCAATGTATGCGAAAGCCACCTATAAAAACAGGACGGCAAGTTCAGTTTAAAAATGATGAATCGCGTAAAAAGCTAAGCTACATCGACAAAATGAAGGTCAAAATAGACAGCCCAATCGGGCGACGACAGTACAGCAAACGACTTGGCTGTATAGAGCCAGTGTTCGGGAATATTACAGTTAACAAAGGCATGAATAAATTGACCTTACGCGGTCAAACGAAAGTGAATGCCCAATGGCAACTGTATTGCTTAGTTCATAATATAGAAAAGCTGCAAAACACGAT
>NZ_JACJDT010000206.1:0-356 GCF_014163675.1 Pseudoalteromonas sp. SR44-5 | reverse complement strand
TTTAAAACATTTAATTTAAATAAATGGTGCCGACTAACCGAGTCGAACGGTTGACCTACTGATTACAAGTCAGTTGCTCTACCAGCTGAGCTAAGTCGGCACACTAAACTGTGTGCTAAGGCACGCATAATGGTGTTTTAATCATTTTATTTAAACACCATTATTTAAATAATGGTGCCCAGAGGCGGAATCGAACCACCGACACGAGGATTTTCAATCCTCTGCTCTACCGACTGAGCTATCTGGGCAATTTCAGTATTAATAAAAATCACAAAGGATTTTCAATGCAATTCCCACTTAGCTCTACTGACTGAGCTATCTGGGCAATTTCAGTATTAATAAAAATCACAAAGGAT
>NZ_JACJDT010000205.1:0-356 GCF_014163675.1 Pseudoalteromonas sp. SR44-5 | reverse complement strand
CCACTAATGGCTGGGGTGTTGTCATTGCTCAATGTATCGACGCTCACCGTGAGCGTCGGTGGCGTACCATCAAAATCAGTCGAAGTGATCGTGCGCACATTACCTGCTTCATCACTGGCACTGGCAGTCACAGAGGCCACTGTTAGCAGTGGAATGGTTAAGCCCACAAGCGTCCAGTCGCCATTGGCGTCAGTTGTAGTGGTATAGGTTGCGCCTATACCGCCACCAATGAGATTTTCAGTGATGGTGATAGTACTACCAGCAGGTAAATCGGAGGTACCGCTGAGAGACACTAACTGTCCTAATAGGAAGGTGGGCACAAACGCAAGCTCTGGTGGAATTGTATCCACCACGCC
>NZ_JACJDT010000204.1:0-359 GCF_014163675.1 Pseudoalteromonas sp. SR44-5 | reverse complement strand
TAGCTATCAGCAAACGCGACTATGTATTGGCAATCCCTTTTACCATGCTTAGGGTATTTTTTAGGGATTAAACTTGTAACAGGCATGCCTCTTCCCAAACTAAAGCCTAACGAGCCTCGATACATCTCAACTTCTTCAAATGGAATAACTAGTTCGGGGTTACCACCAAACGCAGGGAAATTTACATTGCCGGTTTTTCGGTCAAACACGACTAATTTACCTCGCGGTATTCTCGCTTTACGGTGGTAAATAAAAGCAATTATTAATAATAAAACTTGCCCCAGGATAAACAAAGGGTCAAAAAGAAATGAGTCTAATAGGTGTTGTAAACTTTTAGCTTTAAATAACCCAAGTACTTG
>NZ_JACJDT010000203.1:0-363 GCF_014163675.1 Pseudoalteromonas sp. SR44-5 | reverse complement strand
TCCAGTACTATTTATTTTAATAGTAGCGTTTTAATTTATATGTGGGTGATTAGCTCAGTTGGGAGAGCATCGCCCTTACAAGGCGAGGGTCACTGGTTCAAGTCCAGTATCACCCACCACATATAGAACCTGTTATTATATTAGTAGTTGCATGTTTTAAATTTGTAATATGAGTCACAAGCTCAGTTGGAAAAAAGAGAGCATCACCGCTATTTACAAGTAACGGCGAAGTTCACTAGTTAAAGTCCAGTACTATTTATTTTAATAGTAGCGTTTTAATTTATATGTGGGTGATTAGCTCAGTTGGGAGAGCATCGCCCTTACAAGGCGAGGGTCACTGGTTCAAGTCCAGTATCACCCACC
>NZ_JACJDT010000202.1:0-368 GCF_014163675.1 Pseudoalteromonas sp. SR44-5 | reverse complement strand
TTACCATCTGGCAATAAAAACAAGCCATTAGAGTAAATAATTGGTCGCTCAGTGAGTGTTTTAGTCGGTACATGGTAGTTATAATGTTTACCACTGGCGTAAAAAATCACATTTTCACTGTCTTTGGTCCAGTTAAAATGAGCATAACCATGGCCTTTACTCATAAAAATAAACTGTTGGGTTTTGGTATCCCACAGCTCGCGGGTAAAACCGTGCTCTGTTGTATCCATAGATAAAGCAATGTAGCGGTTATCTGGCGAGCGCTTGGGTGTGTGGCTACCAATAAGCCCCCTACCTTCAAAGGCAGCTTCGGGGATAATGCGGCGCCTATCAGAGCCATCCATCCGTGCTGAGAACAGCGTTTTCCT
>NZ_JACJDT010000201.1:0-368 GCF_014163675.1 Pseudoalteromonas sp. SR44-5 | reverse complement strand
CCATCAGCATAACGTTCAAGAACACCTTGGATATCAGCATCACTATAACTCATTGCATTTTTACGATAGCCTCGCCCTGACATTAATTTAGTTAAATCATCGTGCAGTGTCAGTAACCGTTCAAACGAATCCGTTAAATCAAAGAATTGTGGCTCGCCTTTTGTTGGTATAGCGAGTACACCATTGACAGGAAACTCTTTGTCTTGTGTAAAGCTAAGCCACATTAAGGTGGCTTGGCCTTTACCCTGTGTCGCTTGTATATCAGTGACCTCAATGTTTAACGGGGAAAGCAGTGGTGCATATTCTGGTAATGCAGCAACAACAGTGCGTGATTGGCTGTAAGCGTCTTTGGCCTTACCGAGCTCATT
>NZ_JACJDT010000200.1:0-382 GCF_014163675.1 Pseudoalteromonas sp. SR44-5 | reverse complement strand
TTTAAAACATTTAATTTAAATAAATGGTGCCGACTAACCGAGTCGAACGGTTGACCTACTGATTACAAGTCAGTTGCTCTACCAGCTGAGCTAAGTCGGCACACTAAACTGTGTGCTAAGGCACGTTTCAATTTTAAAGATTGATAACTTTGGATAAATGGTGCCTCGACGCGGAATCGAACCACGGACACGAGGATTTTCAATCCTCTGCTCTACCGACTGAGCTATCGAGGCACTTAAACAGTGCTAATTAAATGTTTAAAACATTTAATTTAAATAAATGGTGCCGACTAACCGAGTCGAACGGTTGACCTACTGATTACAAGTCAGTTGCTCTACCAGCTGAGCTAAGTCGGCACACTAAACTGTGTGCTAAGGCACG